>NZ_AZRI01000005.1:0-13683 GCF_002895585.1 Petrotoga sp. 9T1HF07.CasAA.8.2
GTCTGGGGGGCGGGGAGATGTATAAAAGAGAGAGATATAATTATTGTGGAAACTGCAGGGATAAGTACTGTTTATGCTAATGAAGGTGGAGTTATTTTTTTTTTTAAAGTGAATTAAATTTTGGAAAATCCCCGCCACTCTAGGCGGGGATAATATATAAAAAGTTTTTTTGCCTTTATCTTTGTATTATACAGCAAGAATGAATGCAGGTGAAATTTTCTTTCGGTCCTAGATAAGAGATTTTTGATTATGAACTATAAGGGGTTTTCTTCGGCATAAAAGGCTGCAGATGCTGCTCCTAAAATACCCGCATCTTCTACTAAAGATGATTGTTCTATAGTGTAAGTATCTGCGAAACTGCTCATTACATATTTTTTCGTCATTTCTCTTAATGGAACAAAAAGAGCATCACCTGCTCTGCTTAACCCCCCACCGATTATAATTTTCTCGGGGTTGAAGGCATGAATATATCCTCCAATAGCCCGTGCAAGTGCATCGATGGCAAAGTTACAAACTACACTGGCAAGAGGATCATTTTTTTCATAAGCTTGAAAAACGTGTTTTGATTCAATCTTTTCCTTTTTTCCGGCTAATTTTAAAACAAGGCTGTCTGGGTACCTATCTATCAAATTTCTGGCTTCTAATGCTATATATTTTGCAGAAGAAGTAGCTTCTACACATCCCCTATTACCGCAACCGCATTGTGGACCATTTGGTACAACTACAACATGTCCCAATTCTGGGGCTAGACCGTCTTTACCGGTTAAAAATGTGTTGTTGCAAACAACGCCTGAACCTATGCCTGTTCCTATGGTTAAAGCGATGAAATCGTGCAAACCCTTTGCTTTCCCAAAATACCATTCACCAAGTGCAAAGGCATTGGCATCGTTTTCTAAAAAGACGTCAACGTTTATATTTTCTTTTATCAAGCGAACCAATTCAAAATTTCGCCAGTTTGGAAAGTTTGGGGAAAATCTCACAATTCCATTTTTTCTATCTATAGAACCTGGTGAACCTATTCCAATTGCTGAAAATTCAGTGTTTTCCGTTAAATCTTTCACGGTTTTTGTTATATTAGCTATTACTTGGGCATTTCCCATTTCAACTTCTGTAGGTCTAGAAATCTTTTTAATTATTCCTTTTTTTTCATCGACTAATCCGGCTTTTATCTCAGTGCCTCCCAAATCGATTCCTACTACCAACATTGTCATCACTCCTTGAAGTGTATTTGCTGTCTTCTACTATATTTGCTCCCCTTTGCCCAGCAGCCCACCCTTGGACATTAAGGGGCTTCGCCCCTTAAAATCCTCAAAATCAAAGTTTATTTTAAAAAAAGCTTTTTGCACAAGACCGCAAAATATATTATAATAAGTTTATCAATCTATTATATCAAAAGTTAAATTAATTATTTAAAAAAAAGATGAAGTTCTACTAAATCTATTTTTTAAAATACAAAAAATAATAAAGGGTGAAGAAAATGGTTTATGCAATTATAGTAGCAGCTGGAGAAGGAAAAAGAGCGGGATTTGAAATTCCAAAACAATTTGTAAAATTAAATAACAAAACCATATTGAGAATGTCCGCTGAAAAATTCCAGAATTCAACATCAATAGATAAGTTTCTCGTCGTATCTCACAGAAACTACGTGGATTTAACAGAAAAAGAAGTTAAAATCTTTTCAAAATTTGAGAATGTGGTAATTGGCGGGAGCAGTAGACAAGAAAGCGTTTATAACGCCCTGTTGTATTTGAGTAAAAAAGATAATAAGCCTGATTTAGTTTGCATTCATGATGCCGTAAGACCTTTCGTTGATATTAAGAAAATAGATGAAAGCATCTACAAGGCCAAAGAAATAGGAGGGGCTGTTTTGGCAGAAATGGCAGAAAACACGGTTTCTCAAGTCAATAACGGTCGGATTTTAAAAACTTTAGAAAGATCCCAGATTTATCTGCATCATACCCCTCAAACTTTCGATTTTGCTAAATTACTTAAAGCTTATCAAAATGCCGAAAAGATCTTATCTTCTTTCACAGATGATGCATCTATATTTATTCATGCTGGTTATGAAACAGCGATTGTGGAAGATTACAAAAATAACATCAAACTTACAAAAAAAGAGGATTTTGAACTAGCCAGATGCATGTTTAAATGAATCTCTTAGTCTAAAAATGTCTCAAAAACCTTGATTCCAACATCTATTACCTCATCGGGTGGTAAAAATTCAGGGTTATGTAGACCGTGGTGTTCTCCTTTAGAACTTCCTAACCAACACATTAGTGCGGGATATTTTTTTGATATGAAGCCAAAATCCTCACCCGTCATTTTTAAGCCACAGTCAACAAAATTAAACGTTTTTGAGAGTTTAGGAATAAATTTGTCGTATAGCAATGAATCGTTGACGACTTCCGAATAGAAAGACCCTTTGCTTAACGAATAATCAACCCCTGTCATGGTCTTTATCCCTGACAATATATTTTTCATATCTTCGAAATATTTTAGGCTATTTTCAGAATCGACACCTCTTATACTCCCCTCAACATGGGAGTTCCCTGGTAGAATGTTGATCGCGCTACCTGCACTTACTTTACCAACGCCGATTACAAAAGGTTCCATGGGATTTTTTGGAAGTTTATCAAGCACATCTAAAAATATGCGAAGGGCGTTCAACGCATTTTTAGATTGATGGGGAAAGGCAAGATGTGAAGAAACCCCTTCAAAATCCACAAAGAACTCAAGGGCTGAAGCAAAAAGCGTACCACGCGTTGAGGCTATGGTCCCTAACGGGAAGTCATCGTTGACGTGTAGAGCAAAAGCCGCTTTTATATTGAATTTATCCAATATTCCACTTTCGATGACCTTTTGAGCTCCACCCTTTGATTCTTCTGCAGGTTGAAATAAAAATATTATATTTTTCTTTACATTATTTTTTATTACGTTGATAAAAAAACCATACAAAATAGCAGTATGAACGTCATGACCACATGCGTGCATGTATTCATTTTTTGATTTGAAATCAACGTTGGTCTTTTCTTTTATGTTTAAGGCATCGATATCTGCCCTAAAAAGAAGGTACTCATCGCCACTGTCGCCATTATATTCAACAACAAGTCCAGTTTTTAAAGGTTTATATACGTTAATGTCAACATTGTAAAAGGAAGCGACTTCTTTTACAAATCTTTCCAATAATTCTGTAGTTTGATACTCTTCAAGAGATAATTCTGGATTCTCATGTATTTTATGTCTCAATTCGTAGGGTAGAATGATCATTTTAAAACCTTCTCTAATTTTACCAGCATCTTTTCGATGTCGTTATATTCAATATTTAAAGGAGGTAGTAGACGGATCACGCTGTTATGAAGTACGTTCAACAAAAGACCCTCTTGTAGACCTTTTACCCTCATTTGAGGGTCCTCTTCTTTTAACTCTATGCCAATCATCAAACCTTTGCCTCGTACTTCTTTTACTTTTTCAAAATTTTTCTCTTTTAAATATTGCATTATGTAATTTCCTTTTTCTTCAACATCTTTCAGAAGAGAAGGGATATTTTCCACAATGAACCTAGCTCCCGCAAGGGCAACAGGATTTGGAGCAAACGTTGAACCGTGTTCTCCTTTTTCAAAAGCCTGAGATATATTTTCAAGAAATAACGTACCTCCCAAAGGCAAACCGCCGCCTATGGATTTACCGATGGTTATAATATTTGGAGATAGCCCAAAATGTTGGTATGAAAAAATTTTTCCCGTTCGCCCAAGCCCAGCTTGAACCTCATCGCAGACTAAAATAAAATTATATTTCCTTTTTAAGTCCTCTATCAAAGATGCGAATTCTGGTTTGATTGATACTATTCCTCCTGATCCCAGAATCGGTTCTACAAAAACAGCCAACGTTTCTTCACCGAATAGATCGAAGTATCTACGTAAATCCTCTACATCGTTGTACTTTAGTTCTATCGTGTTGGGAAGCAAAGGTTCAAACGGTTCTCTTAAGTCTTTAAAACCGTTAATAGAAAGTGCTCCTAAAGTTCTACCGTGAAAACCGTTCTCGAAAAAAACGATCTTATTTCTTTTATCTGTTGCTCTTTTTTTAATGGCTTTTAAAGCAGCTTCAGTTGCCTCTGCTCCAGAGTTACTGAAGTAAACGGTGCCATTTTTCCCAGTGAAATTGACTAGTTTTTCTGATACGAAAATTGCATCTTCATCGAGGAAAAAATTAGAAGTGTGCATATATCTATCCATCTTTTCCTTCAACGCTTTTAACAAAGATGGATGAGAATGCCCAAAACTCATTACTCCTATACCAGAAAATGTGTCCAGAAACGCTTCCCCTGTTTTATCGTAAATGTAACAACCTTCCGCTCTATCAATTTTTATTGGAAACGGGTTGTAGACTTGTATTAGGCTCATAAATCAAACTCCTTTGCTATATTTTCCACGGCTTTTTGCTTATACTCTTTTGGAATCAAACATGAAATTTTTATTTCCGAAGTAGTCACCAAAAAGATAGGGATATCTTCAATAGCTTTAAAAAATCGGGAAGCCACTCCTCTTGCCTTCCTCATACCAATTCCGACTACCGATATTTTGACTAAGTCATTTTTAAAATCAATAAAATTCTCATGATCATTTTTAAGAGAATCACTTAAAACTTCTCGAAAATTATCGATTACGCTATCTACGATACTGAAAGAGATATCAGCTTTTTCATTATTTTTTATTATTGATATCATATCAATGTTTAAATTTTTGTTGGCAGCGATTTCAAAAATTTTATTAATAAAAAAATGATCCGTCGGAAGATTTAAAATAGTGACTTGGGTTTGATTTTCAGCCACACTTAAACCGGTTACAACAGGTTCTTCTAAATATTCGTTGTAATTATCCACTACGTAACTTCCCTCCTCATCTGAAAAAGACGATGCACAGTATAACTCCACATTAAACTTTTTAGCGATTTCTACAGACCTTGGGTGCAACACTTTTGCTCCTAAAGCCGCCATTTCCAGCATTTCATCGTAAGTAACGTATTTTAATTTTTTTGCATTAGGATAAATCTTTGGATCGATTGTATAAATGCCGGCAAAATTACTGTATATCTCACACTTGACTTTTAAAGAAGCGGCTAAGGCAACAGCAGAAGTATCAGAACCTCCTCTTCCCAAGGTTGTCAAATCTCCTTCTTCTGTAATACCTTGAAACCCTGTGATAACCAAAACATCATTGTTTGCAAGATTTTTGTGAATTACCTCTTTGTTTATCGCTCTGATCTGAGCCTCATTGTAATCAGAAGTGGTTAATAATCCTAATTGAAAGGCATTCATGGATTTTGATCTGACACCTCTATCGTTCAATATCATAGACAACAAAGAGGCACTGATCTGTTCTCCAGTAGCTAAAAGCATATCCAATTCTCTTGGATTAGGGTTCTTAACTGTTTCTTTAGCTAATGCAATCAATCTATTCGTGGTCTCTCCTCTTGCAGAAACCACAACTAATACTTTAAACCCTTCATCTACCTTGTTACATATTCTCTTGGCAACGTTGTTCAACCTTTCAGAATCCGCAAGAGAACTTCCTCCGTACTTTTGAACTATCAACTGCATGTTTAATCCACCCCGGTAAATTTGATATGAACAAATTATTTCAAATTTCTAAGTCCTTCTACAAGTTGCGTTTTGGCTTTTGTTTTCTCGTCAACCTTCTTAATGAATTTTGCAGGGACTCCTGCTACCACAGAGTAAGGTTCGACATCAGAAATTACAACAGAGCCAGCTCCGACTATTGATCCCTGACCTACTTTCACTCCTTCTAATACCACCGCGTTAGCTCCAATAAGAACATTATCCTCAATCACCACTGGTTGAGCGCTTGGGGGTTCTATTACCCCTGCTATAACTGCTCCTGCCCCAATATGGCAATTTTTACCTATTTGAGCCCTTCCTCCTATAACGACGTTCATATCTATCATGGTGTTTTCTTTAATGCAAGCTCCTATATTGATAACGGCACCCATCATAACAACACAACCGTCGCCTATCTCCACAAGATCCCTTATTATGGCACCTGGTTCTATTCTCGCATTGTATTTAGATAAATCTGCCAACGGAATGGCAGAATTTTTTCTATCCCTTTCTATTCTGTAATTAATTATAGAATCTTTATAAGTTTCATAAATTGGTTTGAAATCTTCTTCTTCGCAAAACAAGATTCCGAATTCATTGTTACCGTAAAATTCTACATTGGAAAGATCTACTTCTTTGAGGTTACCTTTAAGGTAGACCTTCAAAGGATTCTTTTTCTTTGAGTTTGCTATTAAATTTATTATTTCTTCGGTGTTCATGATGACCTCCTATTAACTGTTTTAGCGCCCTTTCACCCCGCTCCCCACCCGTTTTAAGGAAAGGGACCTGCGGTCCCTTAGACCTGGAGGGGGAGGGCTCCGCCCTGTGACCCTTTTAAAACATTTTCTTGTAAGCTTTGCCTAATCTTTATTTGCGCCCCTTCGCCCCGCAGCCCGCCCATAAGGAAAAGAGATCTTTATTTAGCGCCCTTCGCCCCGCAGCCCGCCCATTTTAAGGAAGGGACCTGCGGTCCCTTAGACCTGGAGGGGGATGGCTCCGCCCTGTGACCTGATCCGCTCAAATTACGTCGGTAAAGGTGAAATACCCATTCTCTTTATTGGTTACAAACTCTGCGGACTTAAGGACCCCTTCTGCGAAGGCTCTTCTTGATAAAGCCCTATGAGAAATACTGAGAACTTCGCCCAAGTTCGCCATGTACAATACATGATCCCCTGCTACATTTCCCAATCTTAATGAGCTTATTGGTACATCTTTATCCAAGCTTTCTTTTATCATCTTGGCTGTTCCAGAAGGCTTATCTTTTTTAAATCTATGGTGTGTTTCTATTATCTCAACATCCCATCCATCGATTTTATCTTTCAAAAAGTCCGCCATCTTTAAAAATAATTGTATGCCGATAGAAAAGTTGTAGCTTTGAACTACTGGTACGTCTTTAGATAAAGTTTTTAAAGCTTCAATTTGTTCATCTTGAAGTCCTGTTGTTCCAATGATCAATGGAACTTTAAATTTATTCACATAATCTTCTGTTTTTTCAAAAGCCTCAGCAAGCGAAAAATCGATAATAAGTTGGGGTTTTTCTTGAAAATACTCACCATCTTTATCGTATCCCCAGACAAATTCATGGTTCTTCTCCTCAAAGAGGTCTTTTATCTCTTTTCCCATTCGTCCTTTGTATCCTACTATACCTATCTTCATACTAGATCCAACCTTTCCATCTCTTCTTTTAGAAGTTTCTCTGTTTCTTGACTTGCTTTCACCAATGGTAATCTCACGACATTTTCACATAAACCTAACAAAGAAACGGCATATTTGACAGGAATGGGGTTAACCTCTTTGAATAAAAGTTTGTTGAGTTTCATAAATTGATTATTTAATTTTCTTGCCTTTTCTAAATCGTTGTTAAGAATGCTATGAGTTAATTCAACAAAAGGCCTGGGGGCAACATTGGACGTAACCGAGATAAGCCCATCTCCTCCTAAGCTCATTATAGGGAGGACTTGATCGTCGTTTCCTGAAAACACCTTAAGAGAATCCGGTTTTATAGAAAATAATTCTCCTATTTGAGATATATTACCGCTAGCTTCTTTCACTCCAATAACGTTTTTACAGTTTTCGTGGATAGAAACGACTGTTTCTGGGAGTATATTCATGCCGGTTCTTGAAGGTACGTTGTACATTATTATTGGTAAAGTTGTTCTTTCAGAGATGTACTTAAAATACTCTACCAATCCTTTTTGCGTACTTTTATTGTAATAAGGGGTAACGATTAATAAACCATCTGCACCAGCACTTTCAGCTACTTTATTGTTTTTCAAAACATGATTCACGTTGTTTGTTCCCGTTCCCACAATAACGGGAATTTTCTTATTGACAATTTCTACTACCGTGTTGACAATTTTTTCTCTTTCTTCTTCTTCAATAGCAGGTGCTTCGCCCGTAGTTCCTAAAACTATTAAACTGTCAACACCATTATCAAGCTGATATTTAACAAAAGATCTTAGTGAATTATAATCGACGTTCAATTCTTTGTCGAAAGGTGTGATCATTGCTGTTCCAAGACCATTAAACATTGAGAATTCCTCCTTCTTAAAAGTTTTATTTCAAAGTTGCAAAGTAATCATCCAACGTTTCGGCTCTTCTTATCATTTTGAATTCTCCATCTTTGGTGAACAAAAACTCAGCGGATCTTAATTTTCCATTATAGTTATATCCCATGGAGTATCCATGAGCACCTACATCATGAAAAACCAGCACGTCTCCACGTTTTAATTCCGGTAATAATCGATCTGTTGCCAGTTTGTCGTTATTTTCGCACAAGGATCCTACTACATCGTACAACTCTGTTTTTTCATCAATGTTTTTATTTAAAACCGTTATATGATGATAAGCCTTGTACATAGCGGGTCTCAATAAGTTTGCAGAGTTAGCGTCAATTCCAGCGTATTTTTTGTAGGACTCTTTTATATGCAAGACTTTTGTTATTAAGTAGCCATTAGGTCCAGTGATGTATCTTCCGTGCTCCATATATATCTTTGGAGGTTTTAGCCCATTTTCCAGTAAAATATTCTCATACAATTTTTTTATTTGGCGTGAGATGTAGTATATATCAAGTTCCGTTTCTTCGGGTTTATAAGGTATACCAAAACCGCCTCCGAGATTTATGAATTCAAAATCTATTCCTAATTTCTTATTCACTTCCACAGCGGTTTCAAAAAGAAATTGGGCGACTTTTATTATGTTTTGAGGGTTCAATTCGTTTGAGATCAACATCGCATGCAGTCCAAATCTTTTAACCCCATAATCTTTAAGTCTGGTGAATCCGTTTATTAGATCCATTTTAGGTACTCCGAATTTTGATTCCTTTAAATTCCCTATTATCTCGTTTCCAAAATCCCCGCCTGGATTGTATCTGATGGACACCAAATCAGGCAACTTATATTTTTCTTTTAATAAATCTATATGGCTTACATCGTCAAGATTCAAAATGGCGTTTAAAGATAAAGCCTTTTCATACTCTTGCAAAGGGGTATCGTTGGATGTAAATAGGATCTCGTTATTCACAAATCCACTTTTTTCTGCTGCCACCAGTTCTGCCATTGAGCTGCAATCTACTCCACAACCTTCTTCTTTTGTGATCTTTAATATGTTGGGATTAGGGGTTGCCTTCACGGCGAAAAACTCTTTGAAATCAGCCCAAGAAAAGGCATCTTTTAATGTTTTTATTCTATTTCTTATACCTTTTTCATCGTAGAGATAAAAAGGTGTTTGTACGCTCTTTAATAGATTATTTAACTCTTTCTCTGAAAAGGGAAGTTCTTTTTTCAAACCCCGCACCTCAATTCAATTCCCTGTGTTTTTGAAGTATTCTAATTGCATTGGTAGCAGCACCAACTCTTATATTATCCGCTATAACCCACATCAAAAAGGTTTTTTCTTCGATTTTTCTTATTCTAGAGACAAATGTAATATCACTTCCCGCAACTTCTATGGGAGTAATTTTTTCCTTGTTGTACTCGACGTTTGGAGTCGATTCAACCAATTTTATAATCTCATCAACAGAAGAATCCAACTTCGTTCTGAAGAAAACCGATTCGGAATGACCGTAGAGTACAGGCACTCTAACGGTTGTAGGGAATACTTTAATTTCTTTGTCAGAAAAAATTTTTCTAGTTTCGTTTATCATCTTTTCTTCTTCAAAAGTAAGCCCGTTCTCCTTTCTTTCACCAATCAATGGTATAACGTTGTTCTTTATGACCTTTGGAAAATGTTTCACTTCATTTATCCCTTTTTCTTGGTTTAAAAGCTCGATTATGCCCTTGTTTCCAGCCCCAGATACCGCCTGATATGTGGAAACAACTATTTCTTTTAAACCCAACTCACGATGTATGCCGTTAAGGGCTAAAACCATTTGAATGGTTGAACAGTTAGGGTTCGCAATTATTCCTCTGTAATTTTTCAACAACTCTGCATTAACCTCTGGAACGACAAGGGGAATCTTTTCGTCCATCCTAAATTGTGAAGAATTGTCTATAACGACATTCCCTGATTCTTGCGCTATGGGGGCGAATTTTTTTGACACCGAGGCACCAGCCGAGAAAAAAAGGTAATCAAACTTTTCTTTCATACTCTCTTCTTGCAGCTTTTCCACGGTGTATCTTTTAGAACCTACTTTGATCTCTTGCCCTTGAGACCTTTCCGATGCAAACAACCGTAATTCGGAAATTTCGTTAATTAGTTTGTATTCTTCAAATAGCTTCAAAAATGTTCTTCCTACCTCACCGGTAGCTCCGACAACTCCAACTTTCAAAAAAAGCACCTCCAAAATCAAAAAACCTCTCACTGTGGAGAGGTCTTAATAATAAGAAAATATATTTTTCTCATTTTTAGCGGCTCTCCACGTTCTTCACGTGACAGTTATGCAGGTATTCCCCACATACCCAGAAGTCCGAAGATGAGGGTTTTCTTCTTACTTCTTCGGCAACCTCGCCTTTCGCTTCTTCTAAATTTCCCTCTTTTAAAAGAAGAAGTTACTATTCTCGGTTGCGCCTCCGCTTTAAATAATTAATTTTGTTATAAGATAACATATTGAAATAACACAAAGAATAAATAAAAGTTACTTTTCCATTTCTTTTTAAATTAAATCTATCATATAAGGTTTTAGGAAATGATGGACAACCGCCAAGATTGCCACACTTATAAAAACAGATAGAAATGCATTTAAACTAAATCCTGTTATACTCAAACTCAGTGCTGTACCCGCAGCTGGTGGATGTTCTGTATCAATGACAACCATAAGAAATATAGATAAACCTACGGCGAGGGCATACGATAAATCAGAGAATACGAAATTACCGTTAAGGAAAAGAGAAAAAATACTTCCGCATATAAATCCTACCGCATGTCCACCAACCAAGTTTCTAGCCTTAGCGACCATACTTTTTGGCATCGCAAAAACTATGAAAGTCGATGCCCCTAACGAACTAACTATTATAGGCCTGTCTTGAACATTCAAAATCAAAAGTATGAAAAAGATCGTGATGGTAGCCAATAAACTTTGAAAAACATACTTCTTCCAGTTCTTTTTAAACTTTAAAAAGATATTAGAAATTTCATTCAATTATAAATTCCCCCTAAGGGAACATAAATTTAAAATGTCTGACCAAAACCGAACCAGACCTGTCCTTGTAAAGCCTCATCCCATCCATACCCAAAGCCTATTTGACCCAATAAAGGAATTGTGAATCTTAATCCGCCACCAAAAGACAAGATACCACCACCAATAAGGTTACTGACGTCATCTTGAGCGCTACCGTAATCAAAATAGGCAATGAGATCCAATGGGACTTGACCCGTGGCAAGCTCGTAAGCCAATTCTGTGTTGAATAAAAGTAAATTTTCTCCTTCTTGTTCGTAAAAATCAGAAGTCCTTACAGAGTACATTCCTCCTACATTGTACTGATAATGCAGGTTAGAATCGATGTTAGAATTATAGACGGTACCCAGTTTTAGTCTACTTCCCAATGTGAATTTATAGAAACTGTAAAACAGTTTACCTTCAGTGTTGGCACCAACATAGTAATTGGCATTGCTTGTTTCAACCCCACCGATACCGTTTATTTGGAAATATTGACCATTATAAGGCCTATAAGGGCTGTCTAAGCTATTGTATAAATACCCGATTGAACCAGAAAGTAGATTAAGATTACTTTCATCCAATAATTTGTAGTTATTGTAGGTAAAGGAACTTGTTATATAAGAGAAATCTTGTATACTGTATCTTGGAGCAACAGATAAGGACAGATAGTTCGTCGCATCTTCCCCGATGTTCGAATAATACTCTCCATCACCGCTTACCGTATAATGTATGCCGGCGCCTAAATCAAGATCACTACCAGCCAACTTAATAACATCGTAATCGAACCCAAAGGAGTAGTAATTCCCCAAAGGATTCAAATCTGAGTTGAGAGAAAATGTTTGTCCGTATCCAAAAGGATTTAACCACTGAACCTCAAGCTGACCCGTAAAACCTTGATACCATTCTTGACCTTCTTCTGGTAAGCTCCAGGTGACACCACCCATTAATTTCCCGAGTTTTTCGCTTTCTATGGGGGTTATCCTAAAGCCTATTACATCTTCGGCTTGTTGTATTGGCTGTATTTTAACGTCTTCAAAAAATCCTGTTCCCATGAAGGATGTGTAGGTATCTTGTAATTTTTGCTGGTTGACAACCTCGCCTGGTTTTATCTTCACTAAGGACTCAACTATGTACGGTTGGGTTTTAGCGGTTGCCTCTTGAGTTATTTCAACCTCTCCAACCTTAGGTTCCGTTATTTCGAAAATTAATTCATCATCTTGGTATTTAGGGATAATTAACGTGTAAATATATCCATTGTCGTAATAAACCTTTTGGAGGTTATCGTAAGCGTAAAGAACGTCTAAGTTACTCACAGGGTTTCCTAATGGAACAAACTCATTCACAACCTCATTCAATCTGAAGTCTTCTAAACTTTCATTTCCGACAAAAGATATTTTGTTTATTACTACTGGCTCTTGAGGAACAATTTTTCTTAAGTTGCCTTCTAAAACCAGTAATAACTCTCCACCTTTATTTTCTTCTATTTCGGTTACTTCGAAACGTAAATTCGTGTCAGCGGAGAAAAACGGAATTTGATTTAACGAGTTCAATATATTCTGAACCTTTTGAAAACTTGGGTAGGTTTCTTTGGCGTTGGGTCTAAACAAGAAGAATTTGCTATTCCAATCTTTTCTAAAATCAAAACCGATTCTTTCCTTTATGTTTTCTTTATCCAGTTGAGATAATTCTCCCCTTAATTCTAAATCCCAAAGAGAATACTCTTTAACGATGAAAACCAAGGTATCTGATGAATATTCTTTATTGTTTATCTCAGTTGCCTCTAAGGTGATCTCATCTCCAGACATTTTTAGATTAGAGTATATATCAACGAATTGGTAACCGTTTTTTATGTACAAATCTTGTATATTTTTCATCGAGGTTTGAAAATCGTTTAGATTCAAAGGGACATTGGTATTTAAACTGATCGAAGAACGAATATTTTCTTTGTCGATCAATTCATCACCTAAGATCTCAACTTCGTAATTTGTTACAATAGGGTTGGGCTTAAATATGAATTCCAGATTCCCATTTTCGTCCAAATTGTAAGATACAGAGGTAAAATAACCTGATTTTAATATTTCTTGTATAGCCAATCTAATGTCTATATCCCCCACATAGGAGCCTTCTTGTATACCATAATTTGTTAACACCCTTTCCACATCTGTTGCTGCATAAGATATGTCAACATTGTAGGAAATGTCGTTTAAAAGGGTTATTGAAAATGCGAATCCTGCGATGAGAAAGACGGTAAATAGTAGAAAATGTTTTTTCATATTAAAACCTCCTAATTTTTTGTAGTTTGTTAGCGCCCTTATACCCCGCTTCCCACCCTTTTTAGAAAGGGACCTGCGGTCCCTAACTCGTGGTGGGTGGAGGGCTCCGCCCTGTGACCCTTTTAAAACATTTTTTTGTAAGCTGCGCTTAGTCGTTATTTGCGCCCCTTCGCCCCGCAGCCCACCCATAAGGAAAA
>NZ_AZRI01000006.1:0-1594 GCF_002895585.1 Petrotoga sp. 9T1HF07.CasAA.8.2
CTGCGGTCCCTTAGACCCGGCTCCGCACTTTAAATGTCTGTATCTTTAATTTAATTATACAATATTAGGATGCTTAATTTTAATCAATATGATTAACCGATGCAATAAGAATTAAAAGGAAATATTGATTTATTTGACTTTGTCTTTTTTTTAAACTATAATTAGTTTGGGATATTAAATCCTTTAAAAACATTAGTAAAAAAGAATGGTTCCGTTTCGGAGGAATTATATGTCAATTTATGCCTTAACATCTTTGATAGTCTTCATAATTGTCGTTGTAGGAATGGTTTTTCAGAAAATAGATAGAACGCTTATTGCAATGTTGGGGGCTATTTTTCTATTAGGAACAGGGATTTTCCCTGACCAAATTGGTGCAATAAAAGAGTACGTGGATTATAACACTCTGTTATTGCTGCTTGGAATGATGGTATTTGTTGAGACTTTAAGAAAGACAGGTATATTTACCTTCTTAGGTCTCTCCATGTTAAGATTGTTTGGGAATAACACCTATACCTTATTCATCTCTCTAATTTTTTTGGTTGCTTTATTTTCTGGCTTTATTGATAACGTTACTACTGTTTTAGTTTTTATTCCAATGACTTTTGCCATTACGGATTCATTAAATATTAATTATCTCCCTTTTGTTTTAGGAGAAATTTTCGCATCAAATATTGGAGGTATGGCAACAATAATTGGTGATCCTCCTAATATTATGATTGCTTCTGCGGCAGGTTATTCTTTCTCAGAGTTCGCTCTTATTATGTATCCGGTTACATTGATCAATTTAGTATTCGCCATTCTCTTATTGATATATTTCTTCAAGGAAGATTTATCCGTTAAAATAGACAAAGAAGCGATTAAAAACTTTGATGTATCTCATATTGTAGAAAACAAAAAGGAATTTATCTTGTCTATACTTTTGTTTGGAGCGGTTATCGTAGCTTTTGCTTTACAACATGAGCTAAATTTAGAAAGTTCAACCGTTGCCTTAGCTGCTGGCTTTTTCTCGTTATTTATTCTTAGACCAAAGGATTTGAAAGATACATTATCTAAAGTTGAATGGGAAAATATTTTGTTTTTCTTTGCTTTATTTTTAATTGCCGGTGCACTTGAAGAAACGGGTATCATTAGCGCTTTTTCTAATATACTGGTCGATTTTGCTGGCAACTCTTTACTTATATTTAGTCTTTCTATTCTAACAATTTCTTCTTTCTTTACTGGTTTCTTAAATAATGTTCCTTTAGTGGCTGCAATGATACCTGTCATTGAAAAATTATCTATTTCTGAATCTTCCATATTTAGTAATCTTGACCCCATTTGGTATTCGTTATCATTGGGGGCTTGCTTGGGAGGGAACTTAACTCCAATAGCCGCTTCAGCGAACGTTATAGCGTTAGGTCTTTTAACCCAATTTAAAGGGAAAACAATTTCTTTTTGGGAGTTTTCTAAATACGGTTTGATAATATTATTAGGGAATATAGTAATTTCTGGAATATATGTAAATTTCATTTTTTTCTGATTTTTTATCCTTATAGGGTGGGCTGCGGGATGAATGGGTCCAGATTCTTTTCCTTAGAGGGTGGGCTGCGGGGCG
>NZ_AZRI01000007.1:0-42565 GCF_002895585.1 Petrotoga sp. 9T1HF07.CasAA.8.2
ATATCGAATGCCTCCATTTTTCCCTTGTCTCCTTTCAAAAAGAGTCAAGGATATGATATCATTTCAAAGACATCGAATTATGATCTAACCAATCTTTTTCACGGACATCTAATATGATCTAATGCGAAACCTTTGTCAATACCCAGTATTTGTGCTATAATTTTGTTACTCATGATATCACTCCTCTTTCTCTTTTTATTTTTTGTTATTTTGTTCTATGAGGAGTGATATCTTTTTTTTCCCTTTTCCAAGTATTTCATCAACCATTTTTATTATACAGCCATTTAAAAGTTTCTTCTCATGCTCAAAGAATGTTATAATATTAATTGATCCCCAAAGTTGAAATTAAAAGGGCAAAAAAGTAAAGAAGGTGAAATACAAATGGAAAGGCCACTGAATGTTAAAGTTGATGTTGTTTCAGATAGAACTATAAGAGAAGAGTTAAAAGATGAAATATTAAAAGAAGCTATATTAATATGAAAAGAGACTACACTCTTTTTTTAAAAATTTTATAAGTTGGAGAAGATGTATGGCTAAAAGGCAAAAAATTTCTAAGAAAAATACAAAATATAAAATTGAAGTATTAATCGATTTGGCAAAGGGGGAACTACTCAATCACGGCATCACTAACTTCAATTATGAAAAGGTTATCTACGATGCCAAACTCAGCAAATCGACTGTTTATAAAAAGTTTGGAAAAAAGGATGAATTCATAATTTTTGTTATTAAGAATTTATTGGACGATTTCTTCACCCCTTTTAAGAAATACGTTGATGATTTTAACACTTTCCAGGAAGTTCTTGACTATCTATCTAATCTAAACTTCGATGTTCAATCTCTGATGAAAGAGTACCCCATAGATGATCTTTTTGAACACCCTGAAATCACTTCCATCATAAACGATTACTACTATCAACGATTTGGAAAGGTAATCACTGATAAGATCGCTGAATTTCAAAATGCAGGGCAAATAAGAAAGGACATCGAAGCTAAATACATCTTAGAATTTCTTACATCCATTACAAAAGGCATGGGTCTGATGCTCAAAGATCATGATTTTAAAGAAGTTATTAATAATTACAGAAAGTTAATTGAAACAGCCTTAGCTTATAAAATAAATTCTGAAAAGGAGTGAATAATATTAAAACCAAAAATCAGTTAAGATCTAGTAATTTTTTGACCGTCTTGAGTCTCACAATCTTTACTTTAGTTTTTTTTAATGTTAGTACAGTTGTCATAGCTGCTCCAATTTCGAGTAGGGTTCCAATCCCTAGAGATAATGAAGATTCCTCAAAAATACAAATAATAGAACCTTCAAAAATTGCTGAACCTGAAACAAAACCTACTCCTATAGTGCCTTCAGAAACACCCCCCATAACTCCTCAAATCCAAAATGAACTCATTTCAAAATTGGAAAGTTTTCAAGGATTTGTTGGGTTTGAATTGAGAGATCTTGGCACCAGTGAAGTTCTTATCGACTATAATTCAGAAAAATTATTCATTCCCGCCTCAAACACAAAATTAATTACCGCCCTCGTTGCCTTGGAAAGTCTAGGGAATAATTACAAATTCGAAACTAAAATATACCATACAGGGGAAATATCACCGCATTTCAGAGGAAATCTGTATATAAAAGGATATGGAGACCCCGTTTTAACTTCTTTACAATACAAAGAAATACTAAAAAGGGCAACGGTGGATAGGGGAATAAAAAAGATATATGGTGATATTATTTTCGATTATTCCTTCATGACCGAAGAAGGTTTTGGTAGAGGTTGGATGTGGGATGACCCACAACCACAAATCTCGGCAATTAATATTTGGCAAACAAGTCATGAATCTTTTAAATATAAAACAAATTATGAAATAAAGGATTACATTAATTTTCTTACAACATTATTCTTACAAGAAATAGGTGTTGAGTTTTGGGGAGAAATAAGATATGATGAAGTGCCTTTTAACGCTAATCTTCTATATACAAATCATTCTCCACCACTAATCAATATAATACAACAAATGTTGGAAACAAGCGATAACCAGATAGCCGAACAGATTTTTAGAAATCTTGGCGCTATTTATGGCAATGGGAAAATAGAAGATTCTGAAAATCACTCTAAGAAAGTAATCAAAGAAACCTTAGGATACGACATGACCAATTATGTAATTAAAGATGGCTGTGGATTATCTATGTACAACTTGTTATCTCCAAAGATGATATCTGATACATTATTTTATCTATATTCAAAGTATCAATCTAATTTGTTTGATTACTTAGCATCACCATACGAAAAAAGTACACTTGAAAATCGTTTCAATTTTGAAATTTATGCAAAAACCGGAACTTTGTATTACGATTCTGCCATCAGTGGAATTTTCAAATCAAAAAGTGGAAAATATTATATTTTTAGCTTAATGGAAAACAACTTTTCTTTTGATGTTCAAAAGGTGAAAGAGTTTGAAAATTCAATAATCAACTATCTATATGAAAACTTATAATAACAAAAGGGGGAAAGAATTCATGAGTGAAGAGTTCAACGGTTACTACAGATTTCCGACTATTTACAATGATCAAATAGCCTTTGTGGCTGAAGATGACATTTGGGTAGTTCCTTCTTCAGGGGGAGTAGCCAGGAGATTAACAACAAATGTTGGAGAAATCTCCGATCTTACTTTTTCTGAAGATGGAAAATGGATAGCCTTTACAGGAAGAGACGAAGGTGTACCAGATGTATATATAATTCCATCCACAGGAGGTGTACCAATTAGAGTAACATACTTAGGTGCAAACAGCAAAGTACTTTGTTGGCACGATGGTAAGATAATCTTTTCATCAAATTATACCCAACCGTTTAAAAGGATTACATCCCTATGGGAAGTGGACCTTGAAGATAAGAGGAAATTCAAACAATTGGATTTTGGAATAGCCACTGAAATCTCATTTGGTAAAGAAAAAGGTGTCGTTTTGGGAAGAAAAACCGGAGATCCGGCTCGATGGAAAAAATACAGAGGTGGAACAGCCGGCGAATTACTGATAGACTTGGAAGGAAACTACAACTTCAGAAAATTGATCGACTTAAAATCTAACTTTGCCAATCCAATATGGATCCAAGACCGAATTTACTTTATCTCAGACCATGACGATGTTGCTAACATATACTCCTGCACAGTTGAAGGGAAAGACCTAAAAAAGCATACACATCATAAGGATTTTTATGTCAGAAACCCAAAATCGGATGGAAAAAATATTGTGTATCATGCCGGTTCGGATATTTATATCTTGAATGTATCAAATAACGTATCAGAAAAGGTAAATATAAAATACTACAGTACCTTACCCCAAAGAAACAGAAAATTCGTTAACCCGACACAGTATTTTGAAGGTTTCTCTATTTCTAAAAATGCTGAGAATTTAATAACTACTCATAGAGGCAAAAGCTTTTATTACAACAACTGGTACGGTCCGGTTAAACAACTTGGAAAAGAAAACAGTGTCAGATATAGACTTACCACATACCTAAATCTAAAAGATGAAGAAAAGGCAGTAACAATAAGTGATGAAAATAATTATGAACATCTCGAGGTGTATGATCTAAAAACTGGTAATTTAATAGATAAACTAGAAGAATATGATTTAGGAAGGGTTATGAATATCGTTGCCTCTCCGAAAGATGAAGAAATTTTGTTAACCAATCAAAGAAACGAACTCATTTTGATTGATTTGAGAAACCATAAGAAGATTGATGTGGATAAAAGTACCATTGGTCCCATTAATGGATATTCTTTCTCTCCAGATGGTAGGTGGATTGCTCATTCAAAGTTCATAAACAATAAACAGGCAGCTATTATGATATTCGATAAGGAAAAAGGAGAGATACATCAAGTTACAAAACCTATTCTCATAGATGTAAACCCCGTATTTGATCCAGAAGGAAAATATCTTTATTTTCTATCTTATCGAATATTCAATCCAATTGAAGATAGATTTCAAATGAATTTAGCATTCGCAAAAGGGACTAAGCCTTATCTTATAACACTCAAAAAAGATATCTTTTCACCTTTTCAGGAAATAATGAAAAAAGAACAAGAAGAAGAGAAAAAAGAAGAAATAAAAGTGGACATTGATTTTGATAACATAGCTGATAGAATTTTACCATTCCCAATTAGCGAAGAAAGATATGTAAACATACAAGCTGCAAAAGATAAGGTTTTCTATACAATTTCTCCCGTAAAGGGTGTATTGGAAAATGAAGAAGATATGCTTAGCGAAGAAGATGAAAAATTAACCTTGAAATACTACGATTTCATTGAAAAAGAAGAGAATACTTATCTTGAGGAAATTTCAGATTTTCAAATTTCCGAGGATAAGGAGAAAATCCTCATACGGATTGACGATGAATTAAGAGTTCTTAAAATTTCTAACCCTCCTTCTCCAGAACAAGAAAAAGAATGTAAAAATAAATATTCCAGAAAATGTGGTTGGATAGATCTTAATAGGGTCAACGTGGAAGTTCAACCACTGTTAGAATGGAGACAAATGCTTTGTGAAGCTTGGCGTCTACAAAAGTTTTATTTTTGGGATAAAGACAAACTAGAAGAAATCGAATGGGATAAAATATTAGAAAAGTATTATCCTCTAGTTGAAAGAATAGCAACAAGAACAGAATTTTCTGATTTGATATGGGAGATGCAAGGAGAATTAAAGTCATCACATGCTTACGAGATGGGAGGAGAATACAAACCCAAGCCAGTTTATAAAATTGGATATTTAGGGGCAGATTTGATACTGGATGAAGATAAAAATCTATACAAGATTAGTCACATTGTCAAGGGAGACATATGGGACGAAAAAAATAAATCACCATTACTTGGACCAGGTGTCGAGATTAGAGAAGGGGATTACCTATTATCGATAAACGGCATTGAAATAAAGGATAAAATACCCAATGAATTTTTGGTAAATCACTGTGGTGAAGATGTTGAAATAGTAGTATCAAGCAGTAATAATATTGAACGTAAGAGAAAGTATATTGTCAAAACGTTAAAAGATGAAACTCCTCTAAGATATAGGGAATGGGTAGAACAAAATAAAAATTATGTTCACGAAAAAACCAATTCACGGATTGGATACATTCATATCCCAGATATGGGTTACACTGGATACGCAGAATTTCACAGAAACTTTTTAAGCGAAGTCAGATATGACGGACTCATAATCGATGTAAGGGTCAATAGTGGTGGCTTTGTATCTTCAATGATTTTGGATAAATTGAATAGAAAGTTTATAGGATACGATCTCTCACCATATAGAGAGGCCGAAGCCTATCAATATGACAGCGTTAGAGGTCCAATGGTTGCTATAACGAACGAGTTTGCTGGTTCAGATGGAGATATTTTTAGTCATTCATTTAAATTGATGAAACTAGGGAAACTTATAGGTAAGAGAACTTGGGGGGGAGTGATTGGAATCTGGCCCAGGAACCCGCTTGTTGATAAAACTATAACAACCCAGCCAGAAATGGCCTTTTGGTTCAAAGACGTTGGATGGGATGTCGAAAATTATGGAACCGATCCGGACATTGAAATAGACATTACACCAAAAGATTATAAAGAAAAAAAAGATCCTCAACTAGATATGGCAATAGAAATAGTATTAAAACAGCTGAAAGAGAATCCACCAATAGCCCCACAAGATATCAAAAAACCATAAATCAATAATCCCTAATAAATGCCGAGCGCACTGCTCGGCTTTTTGTTTAGGGTGCCCCCCTCTCACTTACTTCATGTTTATCATTCAATTGGGAAAGATACGTATTTAGGAATACCATTTTCGTAAGGTGGATAACTTTCTCCTTCAATTAAAGGTTTAGCATAATCGATAAAATGTTGATTCAGACCGTAACCATCATCAGAAATATATTCTTCAGGTAAATATTTGGTATTATTCGCTACTTCAAATAAAGGGACTTTGCCAAATTCTATTTTGTAAGGGTTATTTGAGAGGCGATTAATCGCTACCATGAATCCTGAGATACCATTCAAAGCAT
Source organism: Petrotoga sp. 9T1HF07.CasAA.8.2 (assembly GCF_002895585.1). Classification (NCBI taxonomy): domain Bacteria; kingdom Thermotogati; phylum Thermotogota; class Thermotogae; order Petrotogales; family Petrotogaceae; genus Petrotoga; species Petrotoga sp. 9T1HF07.CasAA.8.2. Next base: position 6,045 of record NZ_AZRI01000007.1, read on the forward strand.
ATTCTAAGGCCTTTTCTCCCACCATAATCGCTTCAGTTTGATCAGTCTTACTAACGATGTGTCCAGCACTTCTTTGAAGATAATCCGGGATAGACACATGTACTTTCAAACCTAACCTTGTTAAAATAATGTTGGCAACAACTCTTCCTACATCTCCCAACTGCCTGTTTCCAAAACTATCGGTGTATCCCATATCAGAAACAAAAGCCCCGCTTTTATACCTAATACCTTCAGAGACAGCAATCGTACAGTAACCATTCTTACTTACTTCTTTTTGAACTTTGTCTATAAAATGATCTTCTTCAAAAATCCTTTCGGGTAGCAAAATGATATGAGGTCCAAAATCTCTATTCAACTTTGCCAACGAAGTAGCTGCGGTAAGCCAGCCTGCATGTCTCCCCATTGTCTCCATTATGAAAATTTTTGTAGAATCTTTTGCCATACTACGCGTATCTATACTTGCTTCCAACATTGAAATTGCCAAATACTTTGCTGCAGAACCATAACCGGGAGAGTGATCGGTGCCGTATAGATCGTTATCTATTGTTTTTGGAATACCTATGACTTTTAAATCATAACCAATTTTTTTTGAATACTCATCGATTTTATGGGCCGTATCCATTGAATCGTTACCACCGTTATAAAAGAAATAACTAATATTATAATCTTCAAACGTTTTAAAAAGTTTTTGAAAACCTTCTTCGTCTCCTTCTTTTAACCTATGTCTGCAAGTACCAAAGGCACTTGCAGGTGTGGTTTTCAAATTATTTATTTTATCAAAAGATTCTTTTGTTAAATCGAATAATTTCCCTTCAAGGACTCCAGTGATACCATTTATTCCCACATATATCTTATCAATTTGTGGATCCTTTAAAGCCTTACTTATCAGTCCATATGCAGAAGCATTTATGACACTTGTAACTCCCCCTGATTGTGCATATAAAATATTTTTTTTGTTCAATAATTACACCCCCGAACTTTTAATTTAAATTACAATTTACCTATATTTCAGCCTTCTTCTGCAAGTTCCAGAAAACTTCTTTCTCTTATAGAATTCTTTTCAACAGAAAGGATCATTCCAAAACCTTGTGCATTTTTTGCTCCCAATCCTGAATTAAGCGCTAATTTCAACAATTGAGTATCACCTTTTAAAATGAAATATCCAGTCCATCCTTTTATGATAATATCTTTGTAAAAAAGTAATTTCTCATTTTTTTCCGTTATACCGTAAGGTTCAATATAAAAATTATTGTTTTTTATTACAATACCTAATGCTGAAGCTTTTCTTTTGAGGTTTTCTTCTATCAATTTTTTAAAATCTGATGAATAGGGAGAAAAATAATGAGTATAACGATTTCCGTTTGGTAGGACGATAGTTGAATATGCTGTAATGGGCGATAAAGTTTTAACAAGCATTTCTTCATCCACTTCATTTTGAATAACTTCATACTTCCTCAAAGTAAAATAATTTTTTTCGATTCTCACGACATTTTGTTCATTTAAAGAATGTAAAACCGCCTCTACTAATTTATCAATTGGGGAAGCAAAGTAAATATTGAATAAACCTTTAAAAATCATCCTTCTATTCTCCACTTTAAAAGAGTTATAGGGGTAAATCCTTGAAAAAGTGAAAAGCTTCAACTTCTTATCTTCAGACCTTGTTCCTAAATCGTGGTACTTAGGTACAGTATCTGACATTAAATAGTAAAACAATCCTTGCAAAGGTCTATTGTAATGAACAGGAAGATCGATTTTATCGCCTTCTAGAGCTCCAAAAACTAACTTAATGACCAATAGAATCCCCCCAATATCAATAATAAGTCTTTAGATAAAACCCTTTGTGACAAACGCACAAAGGGTTTATTGATTCAAAGAAATTAAAATATGGCTTGCTCGGTCTCCTTATCGAATGCATGTATCATTTTTAAATCAATTGCGACTTCAAAATTCTGTCCAGATTCTGCTCGCGTTTGAGGACTTACCTTTGCAGTCATAGATTGTCCAGCAATCGTTAAATGGAGTAAAGTCTCACTCCCCAAAGGTTCAACAACGTCAACGAGAGCTTTTAAAATATTAGTTTCATCAGCACCTTCGAAAAAATTCTTGTCATAAATATCTTCTGGTCTAACACCAAATATAACATCCTTATCTATATAATTTTCAAGTAAAGGAGCTTTATCATCTGGTACTTTTATAGATATTCCTTCTGATTTGAACCAAATGCCGTTATTTCTAGCTACTTTTACATTCAAGAAATTCATTGGAGGCGTCCCAATAAATCCAGCAACAAAAATGTTAGCTGGGTTATTGTATACCTCAAAAGGTCCACCAACCTGTTGAATTAATCCTTCATTCATTATAACAATTTTGTCAGCCATAGTCATAGCTTCCACTTGGTCATGTGTAACGTAAGCAATAGTAGCTTCCAACCTTTTTTGTAGTTTCTTAAGTTCGGCTCTCATCTGCACCCTTAGTTTTGCATCTAAGTTTGAAAGAGGTTCATCAAATAAGAAAACTTTAGGATCCCTTACTATGGCTCTACCAACTGCTACCCTCTGTCTTTGTCCCCCTGATAACTGTTTTGGTTTTCTATCTAGCAAATGATCGATCCCGAGAATTTTTGCGGCGTTTCTAACTCTCCTTTCAATTTCGTCTTTAGGGGTTTTCCTCAATTTCAATCCAAAAGCCATATTATCGTAAACAGTCATATGTGGATAAAGAGCATAATTTTGGAAAACCATCGCAATATCTCTATCCTTTGGTTCCACATCATTTACAACTTTTTGGTCTATTTTTATTGTTCCTTCAGTAATGTCTTCTAATCCCGCAATCATCCTTAAAGTAGTAGTTTTCCCACATCCTGAAGGTCCAAGTAATACAAGGAACTCCTTATCCTCTATTTCAAATTCTACATCCTTTACTGCGTGAAATCCGTTTGGATAAACCTTGTTAACCTTTTCTAATACAACTTGAGCCATTAAAGTACACCTCCATCTTTTAATTTATTCTGTCTTTAATAACACTAAAACTTGTGTTAGCGGCCCTTCGCCTCGCAGCCAACCCATAAGGAAAAAAGAGTCTATGCCATACCTGCAGAGTCAACCAAAAAGAATGATGAACTCAGTAATCAAAATCTTTAAAAAAGTCCTTAATCCGATGATATTCCTCTACGTTTTCTATCTCAAAAAGAGAAATATCCCTCACTTCATCGACGAATTCCATGAGCTTAACAAATTTATCATAATCTAATAAAACAACCTTTGGTACACCATTCTTGGTAATAACAATGTCTTTGTTTTCAACTTCATCAACAACTTGAGATAATTTTGCTTTCGCTTCGGCTAAGCTATAAAAAGTAAAGTCTTTTAAATACATATCTCACACCCCTTGACTATAATTATAGTCAATTTATTCTAATTTGTCAACCCAAGGAATTTAAAGATTTTTGGGCATAATCAATTCTAATTCATTCTAATGCCAAATAATCTCATCTAATTGGTATATTTGGCTTTGGTATATCTTTTTACTTCTTCGATATCACCAATAGAGAGGCCAAAACTCGACCAATAAGGGATAATTGTGTTGTTTAGAAGCAAAGGATCTATATTTGAAGATATAGCATTTTTTTTAACAAGTTCTTCGTATTCAACCGTGCCAGGAATTGGAGTAAATTCGTTTAAATTCACCTTTATTCCGAGCGAATGGCAGAAATCAACAGCTTGTATTACATCATTCTTATTCTGAGATGGTAGATTTACCAAGACGTAAGCATAAACATCGTTCATATCAAAACCAGCGTTTTTCAGACATGTAACCGCTTTTACAAGATCGTTATTAGTTACCTTAAACCCTGTCCCTTTTTGAATATTAAAATCATAGCTTTCGTATCCCAGCTTTATCGTTTTAAAATTTGCTTTTTTCAATAACAAAGCTATTTCATCATCAACACGTCGGGCATGTATACCATTGGGCAAATGATATCGAACTTCAAATTTAGAAAGGTACTTCAGCAATTCTTTAATATCTTTTCTTAATAAAAACGCATCGTCAAAAAAAACGATATCCTTTACATAAGGTCTTTTTTTAAGAATACACTCTATATTATTTATTATTTTGTCTGTACTTCTATATTGAAATTTCCACATCTTAGGAGTTACACAATACGTACAGTGAAAGGGACAACCTACTGAAGAAACCAAAACAACGTAAGTAAGATAGGAATCATAAAAATCGTAGGTAAGATCGATTTCTTCAAACCAGTTGAAGTTATCTAATTTTGTGGTATCTTCGTTTAGTGCTTCCAAAACTGTCTTTAAAGGAGACATGCCTGTTCCTGGAGAAATATTGACTCCAAATTTGGAAAAATTATCTTCTGCATGCTTTGTATACAACGTGGAATAAATTCCACCTAAAAAGATAGGAGTTGAATGGAAGATATTTCTCAAAATTTCGATAGTTTTTTCTCCACCGTAGTACCAGTATGTTAAAGTGATTCCCACCAAAATTGCATCAACTTTGTTCTGTTTTTTTATTGCTTCTAATTTACTTTCAAACAATTTTAAAGGTAATCCGTACCTTTTAAATTTTCTTGGAATATTCTTTAATATATCCGGCTTTTCAACTCCTTCGTTATAAAACTTACCAGTTCCGTACTTTTTATCTTTTGGAGGATATTTTGAAATTAAATCATCATCATGCCTGTTTAGCAGATCGATAAAAGTTACGCTGTGACCTAAATAAGTTAGTACCTCACTTATGTATAACAACCCTAAGGGCTTAAGCCAAAAATCATATGCTGCAAAATCGTAGATCCAAGGATTAACAACCAAGAAGTTCAAATCGTTGCCTCCTATCACAATTTTTTTATTTCTTTTGAATAATATAATATTCCCTTTAGTGTTAAATAAGGGTCGTAATGCTTGAAAAAAGATGTTTTACTCGAAAGGAAACTCATATCTCCACCAGTTGCTACAACGACAAAATCTTTGTTCCTTTCTCTTTTTATTTCGTCTATCAGTCTCTCTATTCCGTATAACGTTGTTTTTATTACCCCTATTTGAATATTGTCGATAGTATTTTTCCCCAAATGGTATTCAGGAATCTTTATCTCTACCTTCGGAAGTTGGGCGGTTCTAGAAAACAATGCACCTATAGCGGTCTTAAATCCAGGAATTATCGCACCACCAACAAAATTCCCTCCTTCTAAGACATCTACGGTTATAGCAGTTCCAAAATCTAGAGCAATTACGTTGTCACCATATTCTTGTTTACATGCAATAACGTTACATATTCTATCTGCTCCAACTTCTTTGGGATAATCTACTAAATATGCTATATTATTAATTTTGTTCTTCGTACCAACAAAAATAATTTCAACATTAAAATATTTTTTTAGCATCTGTTCTAAAATAAAGTTTACATTGGGAACCACAGAAGAAATGCCTGCCAAGGTTATCTTGTTTAAATCAACATTTACTCGATTTAATAAATTTGAAATAATAACAAATAAACCATCCTCCGACTCAAAGCTACTTGGTCCAATTCTCCAAGTCAAAAACTTACCATCTTCGTGTATCCCAACCATTGTATAAGAGTTACCCACATCAAATAAAAGTTCCAATTTTACCCCTTCCCTTCTTATAATATGTGGTAGGCTGCCTTCCTTAGACGATTCATAACTGCTATACCTATACCTTTATCTTCTATACCTTCGATAATCATGGCATCAACTTTTTCATCGTATTTTCTTAACATTTCAAAAAGTTTAACCGCAAATTCATAGTAATTTGATTCACTACCTATAGTGTCAAAATTAATATTATGATCTTTATAATATCCAACATGTTCTTTCAGGCAGAGAACTAAAGGATTGTTATAACTTTTCACTTCCTCTAAAACCTTTTTTACCATAGTATTTGCATCATCATGTTCAACCAAAATAACAGGGGTGTTAGGAGCGTAATGCCTGTATTTCATACCCGGAGATTTTATATAGTCCGGTTCTATTTTTCCATATACAAAATCAGGAATAATAATATCTCCAAAAATCTCTTTTAATTTCTCAGGTGGAATGGGACCTGGACGTAATATTATTGGTATCTTTCCTTGAGTTAAATCAATTATCGTCGATTCTACTCCAAACTCTACTTTACCTCCAATAATTATATAGTCAACTTTCCCAAGCATATCCTTTAAAACATGTTCCGACATTGTTGGACTAGGCTTACCTGAAATATTAGCACTTGGTGCGGCAATTGGTACTTCAGCGTACTCTATCAATTTTAAAGCCACAGGATGGGCTGGCATTCTAATAGCCAAGGTGTCTTTTCCAGCTGTCACAATATCTGGAACAACCTCCCGTTTCTTCAATACAAAAGTAATCGGACCTGGTAATAACCTTTCTATTTTTTCTAAAAGAGCATAAGAGATATAAGTATACTCTAAAAAAGATCTAACGCTTGATACATGGAGTATCAAAGGATTGTCGTAAGGTCTACCTTTAGCTTCAAAAATCTTTCTCACCGCATTTTCTGAAAGACCATTTGCCCCCAAACCGTAAACCGTTTCAGTAGGAAAGACGACTGTTTTATCTTCTTTGATTGCTTGAGCTGCTTCTTTAATTTTTTCCTCTTCGATATTTAATGGATCCACTTCGATAACTTTGGTTTCCATAATAAATTCTCCTTTTCCGTTTGGCAAATAAAAATACCTCCAACTTATATTATACAAGAAAACATCAAAAAAGTGAAATAATCGATTATAATGACCTCTAATCTCTGTTAAATGTCTCTAAATACAAATATTCGACTTTTTTCTTGTAGTAAAGCTAAATGTGGTATAATTCAAAAAGTACACGTTGGATGGAGAACGGAGGCTAAGTGCCGTTAAAAGCATAAGAAAGAGAAAAGGTGGGTTTTAAATGAATACTCAAAAGACCGTAATAGAAGAATTAATAAGTAAAATAAACAAAAAGGAAAATACGCTAGATGATTCGCTAGAGAACGATAATTTTGAAATTTTTTCTAAAACGCTAGAAGAAAGATTGGAACTACTGAAACAATTGGAACCATTTAAAAACGAACTCGCTGTAAAAAACGTCCTTGAAAAAATCTTAAAAAAAGATTCTGAGCGTTCAAAAAGTATAGAGGAGAAGATGAAAAAAATCAAAGGCGATCAATTCAACGTTCAGGTGAGTAAAAAAGCTATGAAAAAAGGATATCTCAAGATCGAGGAGTCCTTAAGCCGTCACAAAATTAACAGAAGCGGTTAAACACTCACTAGAGATCCTTTCTATAATACTTTGACTTAAAATGAATTTTTTCTGCTTCTTCGTAAACAATATTTCGTGCCTCTTCTAATGTATTTGCTTTATTTACTATCGATAATACCCTACCGCCGTTGGTAAGTAAATCTTCACCATCTTTTTTAACACCAGAATATAAGACTTTCGAAGTTATTTCAGGTTTAATTGTGATTCTTTCACCTTTTGCATAGGAAAAAGGGTAACCTTCGCTACTAAGCACAAGACAAAAAGAAAAGCCATCATAAAACTCAATATTGGTAGTGTTAACTCTCTCTTCTTCTATGTCGTTTATGATATCACTAAAATCAGATTTTAATAAATAAAGCATCGATTGGGCTTCTGGGTCTCCTAAACGCACATTGTATTCCAATACAAAAGGTTCATCCTTGACCCCGTTCAGGGTGTTTTCTTTTTTTATTATTAAACCTATGTACAAGAATCCCTTATATAATAAACCCTCTTCTTCTAAACCTTTGATAGTTGGGTTTATGATTTTTTGAAATATTATCTTTGTTAATTTTTCATCAACATCAGGATGAGGTGTAATCGCTCCCATCCCTCCAGTATTTGGGCCTTGATCTTTTTCTAGCAACTTCTTATGATCTTTCGAGACGTTAAAAAATTTGTAGTTTTGACCATCCATCAGCAAAAAAACAGAGGCTTCAAAGCCTTTTAAATATTCCTCAACAACAATTTTTCTACCAGCTTCACCGAATTTTTCTTCTTTCATAAGTTCATTAAGAGCTTGGGTAGAATCTTTATAAGAATTACATATAAAAACACCCTTACCTGCCGCTAAACCATCGGCTTTTATCACCAATGGATACGAAGCTTTTTTGGAATATTCAAGGGCATCTTTTAACTCAATAAATGTATTAAAAGATGCAGTTTGAACGTTGTGCCTTTTCATGAAACTCTTTGCGAATATTTTACTACTTTCTAATTGAGCGGCTTTATGGTTGGGACCGATTATTTTTAAATTTGACTCCTCAAACTTATCGACTATTCCATTAGCCAAATACTCTTCCGAACCAACTATCGTTATATCTATATTGTTATTTTTAACAAAATTCAAAATTTCTTTGATAGATTCTATTTTTAAACATTCACATTTATTTTCTCTTGATATACCATCATTACCAGGGGCCACAAACACTTTTTCTATATCTTTACTTTGAGATAACTTCCAAGCGATTGCGTGTTCTCTACCACCTTTGCCTACTACTAATACTTTCATTATTTTTTCCCTCCTGTTACAAAAAAAAAATAACCACCCTCGTCTTATGTCTACCAAAAGAAAGATCTACTAAACCGTCAAATTACCTTTACCTTGATTTTTTGATAGATACATTTTTCTGTCTGCAATTTCAACGATCTCTTTATAACTATTAATTACTTCATCACAAGTACTTAATCCCGCACTAAAACTGATCTTTGGTTGAAAAGCTTTTAGTGCGTCATAGAGCCTTTCTATAATCTTTATACCAATCTCTGTTGAAATACCAGTAAATAAAATTACAAATTCATCTCCACCATATCTATAAACCCTGTCTTTATTTCTAACAGTATTCAATATTAATTGAGAAAATTTAACAAGAACCTCATCACCAAATTTATGGCCATATTTGTCGTTTATATCCTTGAAATCATCCAAATCTATAAATACAGCACAAATCTTCTCTTTATCCTTTTCGTAATTTTCCAAATCAGAAAATAATTTAGAATGGTTAAAAAGTCCCGTTAAACTATCTCTTTCGGCTTGGTCTCTAATCTCCATGAATTTTTGTGAATGCTCCAATGCCAGGGAAACTAACTGAGCGAAACCGGATAAAATGTTCAACTCTTCTTTAGAAGGCCTTAAATTATTTTCTGGTGAATCTAGAGATATATACCCTATAATATTGTTTCTTTCATCTCTCAAAGCCAATAATAATATATCATTAGGATCCCATATATTCTGATTATCTTCTAAATAATCTATACTCACTTCATCTCTAGGTTGATAGGTATAAGCTTCACTTATTTTATTGGCGCGAGGAATAAAATAGGTGTCTTTATAATTATACTTTTCATCCATAAATTTAAGAACTTCAGATATAGGAACCTCTTGATTTTTTATCTCTTCATACATTTCTTCTTTAAGACCCCGATGTGTTATTCTTTCAACTTTATTACTCTGATAGTTAAACAAACTGATAAGAACATAACGATAACCCATATTTTTCTGTATTATTTCTGCTATTTGATCGAGAATTTTCTCTGAGGATACTTTCAAGGAAAGTTGCCTGATGACATTACTTAAATTAACAATCACATCGTTTAATCTTCGTATTCTTTGGGTTCTCAAAATCTCATAGCTTTTTTCGTTTCTAACTTTAATATTCAGATAAAAAAGCAATAGTATTAACAAACTCAAAGAAATTATCAGATACTTATAAGGAGAAAACTCAAACTGTAAATACAAATAAGAAAAAGGTAAAAGACTCAAAAAATAAAGATATTCATAAAAAAACACAGAAATGTTGAAATTTTTTCTATCTTCAACTATAATGCTGTTAATAATTTTTGAAATAGTCAAAAATAAAAATATAGAAAGAAGCGGATTAAATCTATAAGAAATCAAAGCGGCTAATGAATAGCTTGCGGAGAACACGAGTGTCCTGTATAACTTCCTACTTATTTCTCGATGTTTGGTCTTACTGAAAAGAATGACTAAAGAGGAAATTAAAATATATTGAGGCCCCAATATAAAAGCATATACAAAACCAACGGTGTTAGAAACTAACCTATTATGGTAATTCCAATAAATTCTTATATTATCAGAAATGGCGGTTAATGCTATTACCATCAAAGCATCTATAAGAGCAATATTTTCAAAATCCGCTCTTAAAAAATAAAAAGATAACATTGTAATTCCTAGTAAAATAAGAGATTTTATTTTTACATTCATTTTAATCACCCATTAATAGTATACCAAAAAATGGGTGTTTTGTATACTAAAAATTTAAACAAATTATATATGTTTGAAGTGCCTCATTCCCGAAAATACCATAGCTATTCCATATTTGTTACACGCCTGAATAGACTCATCATCTCTGATTGATCCTCCAGGTTGGATTATCGCTTTTATTCCATATTCTGCAGCCTTTTCTACCACATCGCTAAAAGGGAAAAAGGCATCTGAAGCTAAAACGTCCCCTCCTTTATCCTTACTTCTTTCTAGAGCTTGCGTAGCAGCCCAAATCCTGTTGGGTTGGCCAGCCCCTATGCCTGTGGTAGCCTTGTTTTTTGAAACCACTATTGCATTTGATTTTACGTGTTTTACCGCCTTCCATGCAAACAAAAGTTCTTCTTTGATTTCTTCTGATACTTTAGTTTCTGTTACAACCTCAAATTCGTTTATAACCCGTTTATCAACTTCTTGAACGAGAATCCCTCCATCAACTGATACATATTCATACGTATCAATAGGCTTAGAATTCATCTTCAAAATTCTTAAATTCTTTTTCTCTTTTAAAATATCTAAAGCCTCTTCATCGTACTCTGGAGCCATTATTATCTCAAGAAATATTTTCTTTAGCTCAAGTGCTGTTTCAACATCAATTTTCCTGTTAAAAGCAACTATTCCACCAAATATTGAAACAGGGTCGCATGAATAAGCCTTCTGGTATGCTTCTATAACACTATCTCCCAAAGCAATACCGCAAGGAGAACTGTGTTTTAAACAACAACATGCTGTATCTTCAAATTCATTCACCGCTTTCCATGCGGAATCGGCGTCTCTTAAATTGTTAAAGGATAACTCTTTCCCGTTTAATTGTTCAAATGAAGTCATAGCCCCAGAAGTTAAAGTATTTTTATAAAAAATGGCACTTTGATGAGGATTTTCACCATACCTCATTTCATAACTTTTTTCAAATGGAACCGTTAAAAATTCTTGAAAATCATCCTTATTTGTTAATTGAGCATTTAGATAATTACTTATACAACTATCATAAAAGGCGGTCAAATTAAAAGCTTTTGAAGCTAAGTACAATCTATAATTCTCATCTAACTCTTCTGGTGTCTTTAATTTAGTGGATATTTGTTCCAAATCAGATTCATCTACTACTACAATTACATCTTTGTAATTTTTCGCCGCAGATCTTATCATTGTTGGTCCGCCTATATCTATAAATTCAATCAACTCATTCATGTCAACATCGCGTTTGTTAGCTACTTCTACAAATGGATAAAGATTAACATAAACGAGATCTATTGGCTCTATTTTTAAATTTTCAAGAGTTTCCATATCTTGCTTATTCTCTCTTCTTGCAAGAATACCTCCATGTATAAAAGGATTCAAAGTTTTAACTCTTCCATTTAATATCTCAGGAAAATTGGTGATTTCTTCAACGGGGGTAACGTCGATGCCGTTCTCTTGAAGTTTCTTAGCGGTTCCACCCGTTGAAATAATTTCAATTCCAAGTTCTTGAAGAGTTTGCGCGAAATCGACTACTTTTTCTTTTTTGTAAGTACTTAACAATGCTCTTTTTATCACTCTAATGCCTCCCATGTCATTTTTATAAATTATCCTTTATAAACTTTATTCATCGCCCCATCAATCTTTAGCTATCTTCATCGGAATTGCTCAAGAGATTCTCAATTACTTGAGGATAATATTGATGTTCTAACTTATGAATTTCTTCCTGTAACTTTGCAAGGTCCCAATTTTTGTCTACTTTTAACTTTTTTTGTAATATGATTCTCCCACCATCAACTTCCTCTTCAACGTAATGAATCGTTATTCCTGTGTATTCTTCTTTCTTATTATATGCCCTTTCTATTGAACGTAAACCAGGGTATTTCGGCAAAAGAGAAGGATGAATGTTTATTATTTTATCGACATAATATCTAACTATATAGACTGGTAATATTCTCATATATCCTGCTAGTACCATTAGATCAAAATCTAGAGCTTTCAAACGATCAAAAAGATAATCATTGAACTCTTTTTTTGATTTGAAAGTACTATAATCTATTATTTCATAATCTATTCCCAATATTTTTGCTCTTTCTACTACCTGAGCTTCCTTGTTATCCGTTATCAATTTAATTATACTAATTTTTTCAGATTTCGAAAAATATTTACATATAGCTTCAAAATTTGTCCCGTTACCTGAGGCTAAAATTACTATCTTTTTCACAGTATATCGCTCCTAAAAACGTTTTTACTAAATGATCCTAACTTTTTGGTTTGAATCGTTTGCCCTCTTCACTTCTCCAATAATGAAAAAATCTTCCTTCAAAACAGATTCCAATATTTTTGTAACTTCAGAAAGATTGTCTTCAGAAACAACATAAATCATACCGATACCCATGTTGAAGGTTTTGAACATTTCTTCATCAGAGACACCTGACTGTTTAATACTTTCAAAGACAGAAGGAATCTCCCAATTAACCTTTATCTCTGCACAACAACCATCAGGGATTATTCTGGGCAAGTTATCGATTATTCCCCCGCCCGTTATGTGAGCAGCACCTTTTATATAATTAATCAACGTTAAAGTTTGTTTAACATATATTCTTGTAGGGTTTAAAAGTTCTTCTGTGAAGGTAATTTTTCTTTCATCCAGTAATTTTCTAACCAAAGAATAGCCATTTGAATGTATCCCAGAAGAAGAAAGACCGATAAGCTTATCACCTGGCTCTACCTTTGAATAGTCAAATATATTATCTTTTTCAACTATTCCAACGGCGAAACCAGCGATATCTTCACTCTTGTTTTTAAAAACACCAGGTAGTTCGGCTGTTTCTCCACCTAAAAGAACACACTCATATTCATCTAAAATATTTTTTAATTGCCGAATGAAAGTGACAAAATTATTCTTATTTAAGTGTGATGTAGAGAAATAATCTAAAAAAAATAAAGGCTTTGCACCCATGCAAACCAAATCGTTTAAATTCATAGCCACCAAATCTTGTGCAGCTATATCCCATCTTCCATACTTTTTTAACAATTGAAGCTTTGTACCTATTCCATCGGAAGTAGCTACTAAAAAAGGATTTTTATAATTAGATAGCTCATCTTTCAAAGGAAATATCCCTGCGTATGCACCTATATTGGAGCCAATAAACGATCTGATTTCTTTAATTGATTCGTTAGCTTTGTCTATATCTACACCTGAGTTTTTATAAAACATGGATTACCTCCCAAATTTTGGTTATAGTGTCTTCTATGATATTTGCTCCCCTTCGCCCCGCATCCCACCCTTTTTATGAAGGGACCTGCGCTCCCTTAAACTGGCTGGGGGAGGGCTCCGCCCTGTGACCCTTTTTAAAAGCAGATTTTTTTATTAATTGTTTGCATGGTTTTCATGTAAGCCTTGTTTAGTCTTTGTTAGCCCCCCTTCGCCCAGCTACCCAATAATTTAAAAAATTTTAATCTTTTATAAAACAGTGAAAGCAGTAATTTTTTCCCTTTTCACCTAAAGAAGTAAGTAAATTCGATAAAGTTATAAAATTAAGAGAATCTGCATTAAGAATTTTTCTAATTTCTTCGACCGTTTTAGTTGCGCAAATTAATTCTTCTTTCGTAGGAATATCAACCCCCCAATGACATGTATTAACAACCATTGGAGAGGCTATTCTTATATGAACTTGTTTGGCTCCATTCTCCCTTAGCATCTTCACTATATGTTTCATCGTTGTTCCTCTTACGATGGAATCATCAATTAAAATAACTTTTTTGTTGTCTATAACTTCTTTAATCGGTAAAAGTTTACGTCTGACTCCCAACTTTCTTTCTTGCAGATCTGGATCGATAAAAGTTCTTCCAACATACTTGTTTCTCATTAACCCCATTTCTAACGGAATACCAGATGCTTTTGAATATCCTAAGGCAGCAGAAAAGCCGCTATCCATTACCGGAACAACTATATCAGCATCCACAGGATTCTCTTTTGCACACAACTCTCCCAACTTTTCACGAATCAAGTGTACGTTATCACCAAATATATTTGAATCGGGTCTTGCGAAGTAAACGTGTTCAAAAAAGCAAAACTTATTAGGACTATTAGAAGATATTAAATGACTTTTAATCTTTCCATCCTTTATTTCAATTAATTCACCGGGCTTTATTTCTCTAATTTTAGCATTTCTAAGAGGAAAAAATTTGAAAGCACTATCTTCCGAAGCTATATAAATTCCATTTTCAGTTTCACAAATACTTAACGGTCTGTATCCGAAAGGATCTCTAAAAGCAATGATTTTATCTGTAAAAAGAAAAAGTAGTGAGTAAGAAGGAGATATATTTTCAGCAATTAACTTACCTATTTCTTCACTTTTCCAACTTGAAGGAGAGCCTTTTAGCTTCTTAACTAAAAGATGGGGAAAAAGTTCCGTATCTGTAGTTGTCATAAATATGGAGCCTTGCTCTTCGTATTTCTCTTTCATTTCAGGACCATTTTCAATTTGACCGTTGTGAGCTATGGAAAAAAATTCATTTTTATACTTTATAGTAAGCGGTTGAGCATTTGTGAAATTAGAGACCCCTTTCGTTGAATATCTTACGTGCCCGATCCCAAAATAACCGTTAATTTTTTTTGATACACCGCCCCCGAAAACTCTATTGACTACGCCTTTACCCTTATAAGTTGTAATTTTAGTACCATCTGACACCGAGATCCCGGCTGATTCTTGGCCTCTATGTTGAAGTGCCAAAAGACCTTCCACAATTCTGCCACTTACGTTGTACTTTTGACTCTTTGAATATGCGGCAAACAAACCACAATTTTCCATCAACATTCTATTATTCCTCCACACTTTTCGAGATACTATCAAAATAGATACTTTTCAATTCTTTTAAATCAAAATATGCACTGCAGATATCGATACCGTCATCACTGGATTTTATCTCTCCCAATTTTTTAACGTTGATATTAGATGATTTAGCAATATCTTCAAATATACGGGAATCTTTACTCCTAACAGACACGATGAACCTGCCCTGATTCTCTCCAAAAAGTTCTTCTATGGAAGCATCTAAAATACCTTTAAAACCACGATTACTCAATATACAGGACACCGCCAAAGCAGTGAGCAAACCGCCTTTTGAAACATCATGCACACTTTTTAAAATACCTTTATCTATTAGATCTAATATAAAGTTTTGCAAATATCTTTCATACATTGGATTTACAAAGTCTATCTCTCCACCTACAAACCCTTCAAGAACTTTTAAATAAAAACTACCACCTATCTTATCAACATTGATATCTGTTTTTCCAATTAAATATACTACATCACCACAATCTTTGAACTTTAGGTTAACTATTTTTTTTATATCTTTAATTTCCCCAATCATACCAATAACTGGGGTAGGGAAAATCGATGTTTCATGATACGAATTGTAAAAACTGACGTTACCACTAACCACTGGGGTAGAAAGTTCTTTTGAAGCTTCAATCAAGCCTTCAATACTTTTTTCAAATTGCCATGATACTTCGGGATCATCAGGATCACCAAAATTAAGGTTGTCTGTGATAGCTAAAGGCTTTGCACCAACAGAGATTAGATTTCTCGCAGCTTCGTATACAACGTTCTTTGTACCCTCAAATGGATCTAAATAGGTGTAAAGTTCGTTGCTGTCAATCGTAACAGCAATAGCCTTTTGAGTTTTTTTTAACCAAAGTACAGCACTATCGGCTTGTTCTGGTATAAATATTGTATTCGTTTCAACTTTATAATCGTACTGTTGATATATCCATTTTTTACTAGATATGTTGTGGTTTGACAGTAATATCTTTAATATTTTATCTATATCCTTTATCTTTGTCTTTGGGTATTTTTTTGCTTTGTTCAATATATAAGTAGAAGGAATGGTGTTGTTCCTATAATATTCAGGGGCGTTAACTAATATATCTATTGGAAGATCAGCAAGAACCTTGCCTTCGCTATTTTCTTTCACAACGTAATGAGGGGTAGAAATTGTTTTTCCTATAACTGCAAAATCGATCAAGTACTTATTACAGATGGCTTCTACTTTTTTCTCTGTACCAGGATTAACCAAAAAAAGCATCCTCTCTTGAGACTCAGAAAGCATTATTTCCCAAGGTTCTATATCTTCTTGCCTTTTGGGTATATTATCTAAATAAAGTTCACAACCAACTCCACCCTTATAAGCCATTTCAGAAGTAGAGCTAAGAACACCGGCAGCACCCATATCTTGACAAGCTCTTACCCCTTTTATTTTCAATATCTCAAGTGTCGCTTCGATTAGATTCTTTTCGGTAAAGGGATCTCCAACTTGAACAGAGGGCCTGTCATCTTTTCCACTCAATTTTTTTGATGCAAAAGAGGCTCCATGGATTCCATCACGTCCGGTTTTAGATCCTACATATACAAGAAGTTTATCAGGTCCATCAGCGTGGGAAGATGCCAAATGATTTTTGTTAGCAACCCCGACACACATCACGTTTATCAAAGGGTTTGTTGAATATATTTCATTGAATGAAGTCTCTCCACCAACCGTAGGGACACCGATGGAATTTCCATAATCGCTTATACCTGAAACAACCCCTTCGAAAATGTTCTTCACCTTTGGATCAAAAACATTTCCAAATTTCAACGAATCTAAAAGTGCTATGGGCCTTGCTCCCATAGCTAATATATCTCTAACTATCCCACCGATACCAGTAGCGGCTCCTTGATAAGGTTCTACTGCAGAAGGATGGTTGTGACTTTCAACCTTAAAAACAACGGCCTTTCCTCCAATCTGAACGTATCCTGCATTTTCGCTTTCATAAGATTCATTAATTTTTTTTAGGTAATGTTTAGAATGTTTGTAACCACAATGTTCAGACCATTGAGCAGAAAAAAGATAGGTTTCAAATTCGTTGGGTATTCTCCCCAACTTTTCTTCGATGAGATCAAATTCTTCTCTTGAAATACCTAATTCCAATGCTATCTCTTTAATTGTTAATTGATTCTGCACTAGACAAATACCTCCTGATAGATTGAAAAATGTAATTACCATCCTCATTACCTAATACACTATGACAAGCTCTTTCCGGATGAGGCATTAAACCAAAGACATTGTATTCTTCATTTATTATGCCTGCTACATCGTCAAATGAACCGTTGGGATTCTCTTTATACTTTAATACAATATTTTTAGGATCAAGCTTATTATCGTTGATATATCGGCCTTCCTTGTGGGCAATAGGTAAAGTTAAAATCTTTTTTTGAACATCATTGATAAACGGTGTATCATAATTTACAACTTCAACTTCAACATCTTTACATATGAATCTATGAGAGGTGTTAACGGTTAATGCCCCGGGTAATATCCCTGCTTCTGTTAGTATCTGAAAACCATTACAAACCCCTAAAACCAATCCTCTTTTGTTCAATATATACTTCTCTACCGAGCTCATTACGGGAGAAAACCTTGCCAACGCCCCAACCCTTAAATAATCTCCATAGGAAAACCCTCCTGGAATAAAAACCAAATCGAAATCCAGTAATTGATTGAAATCATGCCATATATATTTTGTATCAAAACCGTTAATCGTTAAAGCAAAATTTGCATCCCTATCGCAGTTTGAACCTGGAAAAACTATAATTCCAGCCGTTAACGAATTCACATTCTTCACACTCTTCACTTCCTATTCAAATCGACGATTTCAAAATCCTCTAAAACTGGATTGGTTAAAATTTTATAAGCTATTTCTCTGACTTTATCTTTGGCTGCTTCGTAGCTATCTTCTTTTACTTCTAATTCTATACTTTTTCCAAATCTTACACTTTCAACGTTGTAATTTAGCCTTCTTAAAACCTTGAAAGTAGTAGCTCCCTGTGGGTCTAAAATTCCTTCCCTTAACTTTACTTTTACTTCAAATCGGAAGGTTTTCTGCTCCTCTTTAATCATCATATATCTAACCTCCCAAGTAATACTTCGTAGGCGTTGATAAGATCCCCTTTATTTTCCCTATACACATCTTTGTCAAGAGATTCCATAGTATTTGCGTCCCAAAAACGGCACGTATCAGGAGAGATCTCATCGATCAACGTAACTTTGTTATCGTTTTTACTGATTCCGAACTCTAATTTAAAATCCACCAAAATAATTCCTTTAGATTTTAAATAATCACTTAAAATATTGTTGACTTTTTTAGAAATAGAAGCGATTTCATCCAATACGTTTTCTGTGGTAATTTTCAAAAGAAGGATAGCATCTTTTGAGATCATGGGATCCCCTAACTCGTCATTTTTCAAAGAAAATTCGACTAAGGGGTAATCAAATATCAAGCCTTTTTTCACACCATATCTCTTACAAAAACTACCGGCAGTGTAATTTCTAATTATAACCTCAAGAGGAATTAAATCTGTCCATTTTGCAACGAAAGAGTTTTCATCGTAATCGTTGATGTAATGGGTATTTATACCTTGATTATTCAGCATTTCAAAAAAGAACTTGGAAATCTCTTTGTTGATTTTTCCTTTGTTAAGGATTTGATCTTTTTTTAATCCGTTGAATGCTGTCACATCATCTTTGAATTCTATCAACAATTTCTTCTCATCGAACTTGTATACTTTTTTGGCTTTCCCTTCGTATAAAAGCTCAAAATTTTTCTTATCTTCCATCTTTTTCACCTTCTGTCAACCTTTTTGCAAAGTATGCTGCATTTTTCATACCACTACTTCCAATGCCCATGGTTGCAACAGGAACCCCACTAGGCATCTGTACCATAGAAAGTAATGCATCTATTCCATTTAAAGGACCTACATCTCTGGGGACACCAACAACGGGGAGATTAGTTAATGAAGCGATTACACCAGGTAAGGCAGCAGAAAGGCCGGCAACAGCTATTATGACACAATATTCGTTACTTGGAAGTTCTTCGATAAATTTTGTTAGCTCTTTCAAATTTCTGTGAGCACTAAACACCTTATAGTCGTAACTTATCTTCCATTCTTCAAAGAGGTCAATGGCAGTTTTTACAAAAATCTCATCTGATTGACTTCCAGATATCAAAAGGACTTTCTTACTCAAAGTTATCTCTCCTTTTTTAAAATGTTGAAATAAAAAATCCTACCTCTCATACAGTAGAGAGGTAGGATGTTGATATACAATATCTCAGACCCCTCTTACTGTAGTCAAACAGTTTACGGCTGTTTGGTAGAAACTGCCGAACCTTATTATCGGCATTATACAGAAAGAGGTTTTTTCTTTATTAATTTTTTTATGAATTTATTATAGCAAACAAACTTTAGCTGAAGGTTAATTCTTTGAAAAATAAAGTATATGCAAAAAGGTTTTTACACTCGAAAATTATCTTTTATATTAGAGTATTTATCAGTATTCTCCACGAAATCAATTACCTTTTTTTCTATTTGATCCCTTACCTTTCGAAATACTTCTAATTGTTCTTCTTCAGAACCTTTGGCAGCGGCTGGATCGTCAAAGGGCCAATATAATCTTATACTAACGCCCGGAAAAAAAGGACATTCTTTTTCTGCTTTTGAACAGACGGTTATTAAAAAACCAAATCTATCGTTCAAGTATATATCCAAACTTTTTGAGTATTGCTCGGACATAGATATTCCTTTTTCTTCCATGACTTTTATGGTCAAAGGATGAATTTCACTTGCTTCTAAACCTGCACTGTAAGCCTCAAATTTATCATTTCCGTATTTTTTCAAAAATGCCTGAGCCATCTGACTTCTTGCAGAATTTCTCGAACACAAAAACAAAACTTTGATCTTATTCATAATTCTCCTCCCTTGGTTGATGGTTTAATCTAGCAATTTCATCTAGTTCTTTTATATTCGCCCTCTTTTCCTGAATTTTAAATTCGTCAAATCTTTTATCTTTAAGTTTTTGAAGGATATCTTTTTCGTTCTTGGCCTTTAAATAATTTTGTCGGGCAATTTCTTCTTCTTGCAGTTTTTCATGTAATACTAAATGTAGTTGTGATAATTGCTCATTTAAATGATTTTTATACTCTATCATGTTTGATAATTTAGTAATCGATATGGTATCTTTTACTTCTTTTGTAAATTCATCTGAAAAGGTATCAATCTTATTGCTAATCTGTTTGATTTCGTCTTCAACTAATTGCCTTTGTTTACTTTTTTTACCCAATTCCATTCTTGCATTATCTTCTAAAATTTTTTTTAGGTCTTTCAATCGCTCTAGACGAAATTCAAACTTCAATGTTCATCCCCCTATTCATTTTAAATCTTTACTTGATCCCATACCTATCTAGCTTATAATAAAGATTTCTCACAGTTAACCCTAGTTTACGTGCAACTTCTGTTTTATTACCGTGACTTGCTTCAAGGATTTCCAGAATTATCTTTTTTTCGAAATCTTCTGTCATTTCCTTAAGCGTTCCTGTGACTTCTTCAACCTTTTCTATCAAATCGGGAATGTGCGTGGAAGTAACTATGGAATCGCTGTTGTCCATTGCCAACATAGCCCGGTCAATAACGTTTTCCAACTCTCTTATGTTCCCAGGCCACGAATAATTCATCAATTTCTTCAAGGCATCTTCAGTAAATCCATAAACTATTCTTCCATACTTTCTATTTAGATTATGTAATAGTTGCTGAGCAAGTTCAGGAATGTCTTCCTTTCTTTCTCTTAACGGTGGAACTTCTATATTTACTACTGAAATTTTGTATAAAAGCTCTTTAGAAAATTTACCCAAACCAGAAAGAATCTTTAAATCTTCAGTAGTTGCAAAAATGAACCTAACATCAGGAATAAAATCGTAATAATTGGTATCAAAAACATTGTCTTTAAGGAAAGCTAAAAGTTTTCTTTGCATTTCTATATCCATGAGATCAATATTTTCCAAAAAAAGGGTCCCTTCATTCGCTTGTGCCAGATAACTATTCTCCCCAAAAAGGTATTCTTCTTGTCTTTCTCTTGGGATCAAAGAAAAGTTTAATTTGAGATACGGTCCCTCTTTCCTCGCACTTGCGTTGTGAATAGCTTGTGCTAGTACCTCTTTCCCTACTCCAAATTCGCCTATTAATAAAAGGTTGACGTCTACTGAGGCTACTTTACTTGCTTGGGCAACAACATCTTTCATAATTTCAGATTTAACGACTAAATCATCAAAGGTATGTGTGGCACTTTCTTTTTTCAACATCCTTTTTGTAGCTTCTAATTCGTTTATCAATCTTTGAATTTCGGAAATGTCATGAATAACGGCGACGCTTCCCTTAAACTCATTTTTAACAAAAAGTGGGGTGACGCTTGCTACTACTTCTTTTTTGTTCGTAGCCAATCTTTTTTTTACATTGTATATAGGTTTTTTCTCTCTTGCACATTGAATATGTAAACTTTCACCTTCTGCTAAATCTATAGTGGCAGGTTTACCAATGACCTCCCTTGGTGTTAGCCCTGTGATTCTTGTATAAGCTCTGTTGACCATGGTAACACGACCTTCTTGATCAGCTACGGAAATAGCATCGGAAGTAGAATCAATTATGGAACTTAAGAGCGCCTCCATTTCTCTTAGATTAGTAATCTCTTCGGCTAACTTTTGTAATGTGGTGATATCTCTGAAGACAGCGGCAACTGCGATAGTTTCATTATTATCATTTTTTATAGGGATGCGGGAAGTTAAAATAACCTTATCCCCTAAACTTTGTAATTTGTCGTATTCTGGTTCCCCGGTTCTTAAAACAATATGCAATCTTGTGTTTGGAACATTTTCAACTACATTTTGCCTTATTATTTTTTCTTTATCAACCCCTAAAATCTTACAGGCGGAGTCGTTTATGTAAAAAATCTTTTCCCTTTCATCTACGATCATCACTCCATCTTGTAACTGATCAAGAACGTACTTTATCAATTCTATTTCTATCATAAGATCACCCCTCTGGTGGTTACTAAGGTTTATTGTAACGTTGAAAAAACTTCTTTTACTTTATCCTCTTCTTTTAAATTGTGAGTCTGAATCCAACCATTTTCAAATCCTAATTCATACAAATAGTCTACTACTTCCTGATATTCTGATTTGTATAAATACCTTGATAATTTTTCATGATTTTTTGCCTTATAAACCGGAACGTACTGGTCCATTAAACTGACATGTACCTTTTCGGAAACATCATACTTTAAGAATTTTAAGGCTTCTTTCGCTTGGTTTATTAGATTGGGTAAAACTAAAATACGAATTATTATTCCTCTTTTCAAAATGTTAGACTTTTCATCTACTATAAAAGTTTCACCAATCTGACGATACATCTCTTTAACAGCTATTTGAACATTACTCCAGTAATCCTTTACTCCTGAAAACCTTTTACTAACTATGTTACTAGTATACCTTATATCAGCTAAATATATATCAACGACATCCTCCATCATCTTTAAAGTGTCTATTCTTTCATAAGATGATGTATTCCACACTATAGGTAATCTAAATCCACGTTCTATTGCATATATTAAAGCGTCAAAAATAAAAGGTAAGTATGGAGTGGCTGTTACCAAATCTAAATTGGCAGCCTTCATTTCATTCTGTAATTTTAAGAAAATTTCTGCTAAGTCGATTGTTGAAATGTTCTTTCCGAAACCCAGTTGACTAAAATTAAAATTCTGACAATAGACACACCTCATCGTACAATTGCTAAAGAAAATACCACCTGCACCATTTTCTCCTTGCAATACAGGCTCTTCTCCAGGATAAAGAACATACTCGGAAATTTTTATTTCGTTCCCGACCCTACAAGTTCCAACATTTGTTAACCTATTTACTTTACACTGCCGAGGGCAAAGATCACATTTTTCTAATCGTTTCATCAAATAATCACGTCTT
Source organism: Petrotoga sp. 9T1HF07.CasAA.8.2 (assembly GCF_002895585.1). Classification (NCBI taxonomy): domain Bacteria; kingdom Thermotogati; phylum Thermotogota; class Thermotogae; order Petrotogales; family Petrotogaceae; genus Petrotoga; species Petrotoga sp. 9T1HF07.CasAA.8.2. The sequence continues at coordinate 29,160 of NZ_AZRI01000007.1, forward strand.
TTATGAAGTTCACCTGACTCGTATAACTTCATGTAAGAAGGTAAAATTTCCATCTTATAATTATAACCTCCACAATTATCTATCATTCTTACTTACATACAATCTCCTTTAGCTCCCCTTCGCCCAGCAACCCGCCCGGATGGGTGGGGGAGGGCTCCGCCCTGTAACCCTTTTAAAATCAAAATCTTATTTTTGAAAATCTTTTTATTTCTAAAGTGCCTAAATCTATCATACTGTGTTTAAAGATACTAAAATATTATTTTGAGTCTCCCTTAGTCCCGCTTCCCATCCTATCACCCATCTCATTGGAAGGGAAAGCACAACATTCGTAACTATAACTAATCCGGTAATTTTCTCTTTCAGCTTTTTCGATAACTTTGCCAATAGGTTGAACAATTTTATTTACAATACCTAAAAGGTTGGTTTGTAGCTCTTCTCTATATTTCCCTTTAGGATGCATGCAGCCTAAAGTTAACTTTTTATGTGGAAAATCTTTTCTTACCTTTGAGAGAAAAGAAACAACTTCAGACACTTTTGGAGGTTGATAAGAATAAAATTCAGTCCCAACGGTGGGTATAAAAACGAGAAATATTATTTCCTCTATTCGATCTCGAATTTTTTTTAATTTTTCAATCGCTTTTATTTCATGAGAGAATTCACCTTTATTCAAACCTATAGTAATATGTGGTTTAACGTCAAAATCATTCTTTACAAGCAACTCAAATGAAGACCAAATCTTCTCAAAATCCAATTCCTCATAAACCTCTTTTACCGTTTGCTGATCTCCAACCAAATCAAAAGATACGGTATTTGCAAGCTTTTTTAAAATCTGGATGTCTTTTTCATCCACGTAGCCAGTATGTACATTATATTTCAAATTATATCTAGTTTTTAGATTATATAGTATATCTTCAAAAATTGCTATTGGAACCTTCCCATCAGGTAGTAATCCACCACTAATTAAAAAAGAAGTGAATCCATTTTTTACTAAATCTTCTATATCTTTTATTCTGGCCATATTATTTAGATAGTGCCCACCACAATGTTTACAGTTCAGAAAACAATAATTTCCTGTTAATGATATCGAAGAGGTATTCTTTAAAATAACGAATTCAATCTCTTTAATCAACGACATCATTCCCACCAATAGAGTTCAAAAACTTCTCACAAGCAATTTTTGCTGCTAATTGTTCGGCAATTTTCTTTGAAAAACCTTCACCTATGCCAAGTATCTCATCATCTAGTTTAACAGCCACCTTGTATTTTTTCATATGTGATGGCCCAGAAGCACTTAATAACACATATTCAGGCAATTTTTTTGTTTTTTCTTGAGTTAGTTCTTGTAACTTTGTTTTATAATCAAGAAAAATATTGCCTTCAACAGCATTTTCAATGTATTCCTTCATGTTTTTTATTATATACTTCTTTACCTTTTCATATCCACAACTTATATAAATACAAGCAAACACTGCTTCCATAGTATCGGATAAAATTGACTTTTTTCTTCGACCACTTTGTTTGTCTTCCCCCTTACTTAAAAAAATAAAATTATCTAACCCTAGTTTTAAAGCGACTTCAGCCAAAATGACTTCGCTCCCTATAATAGCCCTCGCCTTTGACATTTCTCCTTCGGAAAGATAATAGTTGTTGTAAAGAAACTCGGAGATAACTAACTCCAAAACGGCATCTCCGAGAAATTCTAACCTTTCATTAGAATCCAGTCTTCTTTGAATATTTTCGCTATCGAAAACATACGATTTATGACACAACGCTTCAAACAGCAACTTTTCATTGACACATGCTGGTAGAAGAAGAATCTTTTTTGCACTTTTTAGCGTTTCTTCCTCTTGCAAAGACAATTTTAAATTATCTTCATATTTCATTTGTTTTCAATTAATCCTTTCATCTTTTTTACCAGTGATTCTACGTCATATCCATAAATCTTTAGCAAATCATTGATTGTTCCAGACGGTGTATAGTCTCTTAATCCCATAGGTTCAAAATAAGAGGGTTTCAAAGAATTTCTGATCATAGCTTTTGATAATTCATTTGACAAACCATTTTCTACGTTGTGGTCTTCTAAAGTTAACACAATAGTATTGTCAACAAATTCTTTAATCTGTATAAGGTCAAAATCCAAAGGAGTCGGTACGCCAATTACTGTAATTTGAATATTTTCTTCTTTCAACTTATCAGCTGCTTCAACCGCTAAATGAGCAAAGCTTCCGTATGTGAATACTGTTAGGTCTTTGCCTTTTCTAAAAATATCCAACTTCCCATACTCAAAGTTATAATCGTTACCGTAATAAACGTCGCCTTTTTCATCTAACAAAATTGGAAGGTTTGATCTTCCCATAGCAATCACAAAGTTACCAGGAACTTTTGCAGCGTACCTAATCGCTTTATCAGTTTGATTTGCATCACAAGGTACGATCAGTTTAGTATGGTATAAGCTTCTGACTATCCCAATATAATTGACTTCATGATGGGTCTTACCATCTTCTCCAACATCCATACCACAATGGGTGACAACGGTCTTTAAATTAGTGTGATTAATATCGTTTAATCTTTGCTGATTAAATACCTCATCTAAACCAAATACTCCAAAATCAGCGAAAAAAGTTAATACTCCACTAACAGACAATGCTCCACCAATCGTAGCAGCGTTATGTTCCTCAATGCCAATTTGAATGTAGCCTTCAGGATTGACTTTTTCAAACTTTCCCAAATTAACGGATGGTTTCAAATCACAATCAATAGCGACTACTGGAAAGTTATCCTTATTCAGTTTTGCAAGATCAGCAATAGCGTTCCCAAATGCGTTACGATTAGCAACCTTTGTCCCCTTCTCATAAACTATAGGTTGCCCCGTTTCAACCTTTAATTCAATATTTGGATAATTTAGCTTATCCCTATTTAAGGTAATATTTTTTCTTCTTTCAATGTACTTTTCCAAATCGTTCTCTAAACCTAATTCTTCTAAAGCCTTACTTAATTGTTCCTTGGTGAGCGCTTTACCGTGATAGGTCGGAGTGTTTTCCATAAAAGAAACACCTTTCCCTATAATTGTCTTGCCTACAATCACTGTTGGTCTTAATGGTTCATTTTCGGCCACTTCCAACGCCTTATTGATCTGCTCAAAATCATGACCATCAATTTCTATTACGTTCCAACCAGCTGCTTTGTATTCGCCAACTATATTTACTGATAATATATCTCTGGCTCTACCGGATATTTGAATATCATTGTAATCCAGTAGAACAATTAGGTTATTTAGGCCTTCTTTTATAGCAGTTCTCCTTGCTTCTGCAATCTGCCCTTTCGAACTTTCTCCATCACTACTAAAAACGTAAACTCTATAATCTTTTTTCCTCTTTTTAGCTGCCAAAGCCATTCCTACCCCAGCAGATAAACCTTGACCTAAATTCCCTGTTGACCACTCAACACCCGGTATTCCGCGGGTAACATGTCCTTCAAATATACTTCCAGCATATCTGAATCCCGAAATAACTTCTTCGATATCTATAAAGCCCATTCTCCCTAAAGCTGTATAAAAACCAGGGGAAGTATGCCCGTGACTAACCACAATCCTATCTCTATCTGGGTTGAAAGGATCCTCTGGGAAAATATTTGCCCTATTTAAAACCGATAAAAACATGTCAATTGAAGACATAGACCCTGCAGGATGACCAGAATTAGCTACAGTGGTCATCTTCAGGATATCTCCTCTGGCGATTAACGACAAACTTTTTAGTTCTTTTAAACTTTTTTTCAATGAATCCACCTCCAAAGAATTTAGATCTAGTATTAGATATTAGAAAAATCTTCGAATGATAATTGATAGCAATGTGATTATTCCACTTACAATAAGCATTGTTGTAATGGGAATATATAAAACAAAGTTTTCTCTTTTTATTATTATATCTCCAGGAAGTCTTCCGAGTTTTATATTAAACGCAAACATCAACCCAATGATTACAAACAAAATACCGATAGTTATGAATACAATTGCAATCGTTCTCATATGTTCACAAAAAACTACTGCAGCAGACTAACTATTTTAGTAACGAAAGGAATGCAGTAGTTTTTCTCACTCCTTTCAGGATATTTAATATCCATATTCATCCTTTCTTTGAAATAACCTTAACCATCTTCTCATAGCCTTTCCACCTTCGTCGTTAGACGGAGGCAGTTGATTTTAAGAATTACCGTTGTTGAAATAGGAAAAAGGAACTTTAATTATGATAGGTTGATTTTCTTCTATTACTTGCAATGAAACTTCTTTTAAGAACACATTGACCGTTACGACTCTGGCTGGCTTTCCTTCGTATTCTATTGTAGTATTCTCATTTGGCACATTTTTAAGGACCTCTTTATAAAAATCATTCTCATATTTTAAGCAACAAAGAAGTTTCCCGCATCTGCCTGAGATTTTAGCGGTGTTAATCATCATCTGTTGCGTCTTTGCAAGTTCCATTTTTATAGAAGAAAAATCTCTCAAAAATCTACTACAACAAGCTTCTTGCCCACATAAACCAATTGATCCAATCTTCTTTACTTCATCTCTAGCTCCTACCTGTTTAAGTTCAATTCTTGTTTTGTACCTTTTTGCTAATATCTTTACCAATTCTCTGAAATCTATTCTGACATCGGAACCAAAGTAAATTACTAATTTTGATCTATCAAAAGTAAAATCGGCATCAAGAATTCTCATTTTTAAACCTAATTCTCTAACCATTTGTTTTGCGTATTGTGCTACTTCTTTAGCCTTTTCAACATTTTCTTCTATTTGTTTTTTGTCTTCATCTCCAACTTTTCTAACTATTGAGTTTGGTTCATAACCAATTTCTTCAAACCTCATAGTAACAGGTCCTAACACAACCCTACCAACTTCTATTCCGTTTTCTGTTTGAACCAAAACATAGTCAAATATATTGATTTTTTCCATCCCTAAATAACTAAAGTAGTTGATGGAACCTAATCTTTCTAATTCTACCCCATAAACTTCGGCTTTTAGATCTATCAAAAGATTTCACTCCTATTGTTATTATTTAATAGTTCTACTAAAACATCCCTTAATTCTAAAAAAATGAGTAAATATTTCCATTTCGAAATTAAAGTTAGCTAATCTCATCGTAGACATCCTGTTCAGATATGAGAGAGTATCTTTAATTTGCTCTAGATTAACGGAATGTTCATTTAATCCAAAGAAATAAACAAGTGAATTATTCCAAAAATATTTCCACTTGGAAGAATTCAAAAACACCATCGAATCTCTCAACAAAATCGAGCCTAAAGCAGATATATTACGTAAAAAAGATAAATTTTCCACATCATTTTTTATTTGGGCAATATTTTTTATCAGATAAAAGAACTCTTTATCGTTTGAATTTATTAATATATCCCACAATTTATAATATGAAAGAGCAAATTTCAATTTGTTTTCTGACAAATCGAGTGACAATTTAAAATTGTTTAATAATTCATCAAGATTATTAGCTGAAGAATTAACTATCCTCTCTACCTCATCTTTAATTCTAGAAACATCTGTATTTTCATCAATAAGAAATAATAAAACTCCTAAATCATAATGTTGAAAAAAATTAAAATAAATTGCTATTTCCTCATACTTGCTATTAACATTCTCAATTAGAGTTGAAGGAATCGAAAGATCATACCTTATAAAACGACTTTTAAGGGTAGGGAGCAAATAATTCCACCGCGTAGTAGTGCTAAATACCAAAGCAAAGTCAGGAGGCTCTTCGATTAATTTGAGTGCAGCGTTTGCCGCTTCTATATTCAATCTATCTATATCCTCAAAAAAAACAACCTTCACCTTTGCATAGTTAGGTTTATACAGTAAAAACTCTTCCACATCCCTAACTTGTTCTATCTTAATATTTCCACCAAAAGGCTTTATAATTAAGGTATCTAATTTATTAAAGGCTGAAACTGAATTTAATAATTCATCTCTGAAATTATGCAAAATGAAATTATCTTCACAAACAAAACACATGGAGCTTGCTTTAATTGTATCTATTTTTGATTCAATTTTTTCTATTGTATCATAAAAGAATGAGTTACTCAAAAGGAGCACCTTCTATACCATTTTTTATTTGTACAAATCTAAAATCAATCCGTTTATTTGTTCGATTTTCGATGCATATAGTAATGTATTTTTCTCTCTTTTTAAAATCATATCAGTCAATTCCATGAGTTTGCCATCAACTACCTCTGCAACCATATGTAGTTGAGGTGTTGAGTTTTTAAAATCAAGATCGTTTTTTATCACATACCAATGTTTTTCCAATCTTTTTAGGAAATCTTTGATTGAATTTCTGTATCCACTTAAATTAGCTTGAGTTGGAGACTTCACAAAGTAATTCCCAAGTTTAAGAATATTATCAATCATACTCTTTAATTCACTTTCGGAAATTTTTAAATTCGTATCGACCAGTACATCGAAAAAACCTTCTTTTTCCCTTACTTCAGAAGTAGAAATATTGTGATCTTTTGATTTTTTTATCTTCTTCTTTTTCATCTCTTTATCAGTTTTCTTTCCAGTAATAGGATCTATCTCCATAATATTCCCTTCTTCAGTTAAGAATTCTGAAAAACCTCTATAACTTCAAAAAGCTTCTCTTTTATATCATTTCTCTTAATTGTTCCATAAAGCTCCCCTTTAAGAAAAATAGCCGCTGATCCATTTTTGGTACCAACTATAGCAATATCAGAATGTTTAGCTTCACCAGGACCATTAACAACACACCCCATGACCGCTATCGTAATATTTTTTTTAACCTCTTTGCCTTTTAAAATTCTTTTTACCTCGTAGGCTAAACTTTCAACATCGATCTCTGTCCTTGCACAGGTAGGACAGGCTATGACTCTTACCCCTTTTTTTAAACCTAATGCTATTAACAAATCTTTTGCTAATTCGACTTCCCTGAGCGGATCACCACTGATAGATATTCTGATGGTATCTCCTATGTCGTTTATAAGTAAAGAACCTAAGCCTGCTGAAGACAATATAACAGCATCCTCAAAAACGCCAGCTTCAGTAACTCCGATATGAAAAGGATAAGGTATCAAACCCGCAAGATATTTATTGGCTTCGAAGGTTTCTTTTGCATCAACAGATTTGACAGAAACAACGATATCGTAAAAACCTTCTTTTTCTAACAAGCTAACTTCTTTTAAAGCGCTTTCAGCCAATGCTTTATGTCTTGGTAAATCAGAAAATTCCTTAGCAATCGAACCAGAATTAGACCCTACTCTTATTGGGACGTTATAATCCTTAGCGACTTTAACTATTTCACGTATTTTAACATCTGAGCCAATATTGCCCGGGTTTATTCTTACTTTCGAAGCACCTGCTTTAATAGACTCTATTGCTAACCTATAGTCAAAATGAATATCTGCAACCAAAGGTATTTTAGCTTTTTTTACGATCTCACTAAAGGGTTGAATGTCATCTTTACTTCTCACTGATACCCTTACAATCTGAGCACCAGAATTTTTCAATCGTTCAATTTGAAGCAGAGTTTTCTCAACATTTGAGGTATCTGTATTCGTCATACTTTGGATAACAATGGGGTACTTTCCACCAATCTTAACCCCACCAACGTCAACTACTTTTTGTGAGAACATCAATAAAGCACCTCATTAGAAAAATCTCATTATATCGTTATAAGTGACAAAAATCATCAAAAATATCAAGAACAAAAATCCAATAGTATTGACTATCGCCTCGACTTTTGGACTTACCCTTTTTCTAGTTATTATTTCATAGATAGAAAAAACGATTCTACCGCCATCTAATCCAGGTATTGGGATCAAATTAAAAACTCCTAAACTAATAGTTATCAAAGCGGTTAAATTTAAAATAGCATCGAATCCAACCATTGCAGCCTGCCCTATTATGGCAGCAGCTCCAACAGGACCTGCTATCTGATCGGCACTCAGTCTGCCAGTGAATAACTGCCCAAAAGATCTGAAAGTTAAAGAGATCAAATTATTTGCCCATTGAATAGGGGCAGTAAGAGCTTCAATACCTTTTGGATGCCAGTTCTCGTATGGGGCCTCTAAAACTCCAGGTTGAACGATAAAATCTAAAAATTCGTTTTTGGATAGATTAATATGAATTATCTGTCCATTTCTCTCTACTAGCAACTCAAGGGTATTATCTATAAAAGGTTTATATTCATTAATAACTTCTTTACCTGAAACAGCGAACATTAATTCGTCTGAATTTAATTGAATTCGATAAATTGCATTTTGCAAATCAGACCCGTTATTAATGGATACACCATTAATTTCGATTATTTTATCTCCTTGCATGAAAACATCGTTACCTTTTGCGATAACGTTTGAAAAAGTAGAGTACACGATACCTGTTTCATACATAGGAGGAAAATATGAATATTGGGAGAACTTACCTTCAATAATAGTTCCATCTTCTAACTGCAACTCTATTGGATCACCACTTTCCATTCGACTCATAACAGTGTATAAATCTTCTTCGCCATTTAGTAAAATAATCTCTTTGTTTTTCAGATTGAGCGATTCAGTATCTTCAATACCGTATAAAGTAAAAATTGCTCTTTCATTCGTAAGTTCTGGAATTAAAGTAACAATAATTTCTTCCCCATTTCTTACAACAGTTAACTCTAATGGGTTCCCAGAAGGTATTTCCAACTCTAAAATAGATGGATTAAATACATAATCACCATTTGCTTTTTTAATGATATCACCAGGTTCAAGACCAGCTTGGAGAGCAACGCTGTCCCTTCCTAATCTTTCAACCATTACCTCTGGAAAACCATAAACACCAGCTATTCCAACAAAAAGAAAATAACCTAAAAGGAAAGAAAACAAGGGCCCTGCAAAAGCTATCAAAAATTTCTGGAAAGGTTTTTTGTTGTAAAACAGTGCAGGATCAGTATCAGTATAACCTTCTTCTAATACTTCCTCACCAGCCAATCTAACATAACCACCCAATGGAATGATATTGAAGCGAAATGTGGTTTCTTTACCAGGAATCTTGAATAATGCAGGCCCAAATCCAATAGAGAATTCTTCAACTCTCGTCTTAAAAATTTTCGCAAAAATAAAATGCCCAAATTCATGCACAACTACAATAACGGATATGATAATCAAAAACCAAATAATTGATAATAAAACCGTCATTCGATAACCTCCATAATATATTTTTTCGCTATATTTCTACTGATTTTATCCACTTTAAGTATATCATCAAAATCATTAAAACTCAAGTTATTTGCAAAAGAATACTGGGTTTGCACCTCATTTACCGTTTTGTATATCACACGATAAATATCTCCAAATTTAATTGTACCTTTTAAAAAACTATCCACTGCAACCTCATCTGCGGCGTTAAATGCATTTTGTAATGGAGCCTTCCCAAGAATGCTATAAGCTAATTTTAAAGCGGGGAATCTATTGAAATCTACTCCCTCAAAATATATCTTCTCTGAAAATAAATTAGGTTTTTCAAAAACAAAATTTCGTTCAGGATAAGAAATCGAAAAAGCTATTGGAATTTTCATATCTGCTACACCGTAATGCATCTTAATTACTCCGTCAGAAAATTGAACCATAGAATGAATCCTACTGTTTCTGTTGATGGCAACCTCGATATTATTTATTTTGAATAAATGAAAAGCTTCAAATAATTCAAGAGACTTATTTACCATCGATGCAGAATCAACAGTTATTCTTTTCCCCATCGACCAAACGGGATGGTTCAATACTTCTTCCACTGAAACATTTTCAAGGGTTTCAACTGGGTAATCTCTTAAAGCTCCACCGCTAGCCGTTAATATAATCTTCTCTGGAGTCGAGGTTTCACCCATCAAAAGTTGAAATATTGCACTGTGTTCGCTATCAACAGGGATTATCTCTTTTTTGAGATTGCTAGCATAATCCAAAACATAATTTCCACCACACACAATCGATTCTTTATTCGCCAAACAGACCCGCTGGGAAACTTCTAAAGCCTTTAAGGTGTTTTTAACCCCAGAAAAACCAGAAGTAGCGATCAGAGAGTAATCAGGATTACAAAACTCCATGCTCCTTTCAACTGCATCTGCGCCAGTAAAAATGAGACAACCATTAAAAGTTTTGGGCATATTTTCAATATTTTCAACTATCCCAGCACTAATCAGATCGTATTTATCGATGGCTTCTTTTAATTTATCCCAACTCTTATAAACAGATCCTCCTACTATCTTAAAATTGTCTTTAAACCACCCGCTATTTAACACTTCTATAGCCTGTTGACCAATTGACCCGGAAATTCCAGCGATGAAAATACTTTTCACATATAAACCCCTTTCTCATTTCACTATTCTAAGCACAAAATAAATTATACCATCAATTCAAATAATCATAAATTAAAAAATGTGTTAAAATAATTAAGAAATACAAAAGCGAAATATTGAATCAATTAAGAAGGTGATTAAATGAACATTGGTAATTTTCTTTTAGAAAGTTCTAATTTGTTTACAGTCTACAGATGGAACAACAATCCTGCAATTGTAAGATTTAGCGAATCCGACAACATATACAACAACCTTCTTTTAAGTATATTTGTATTCTCCGAAGAATCTAAGGAAAATTTGGTAAAAATACTTCACAACAAAATATATGAAGCAATTCCCAAAATAAGATTATCAGACATATCATTGGCTACCAAAAGCAAAATTGAAGAAAAAGGCAAAAAACTTTGGGATGAAGTGATTAACAAAACCTACAAAGAAGTAGAATCTTATTTTGATAGCGATATTAGATCAAAACTATTAATTCATTATGCCTTTGATGAAGAAATAGAAAAAAAAGTTAGAATGATAAACCTTCTCGTTGCTCAAAAAGAAGCAAGTATTAACGAAAGAGTCTTTCCTGAATACTACACTGAACCTAAAATAAAAAACCAAACGAAAATAAAAAAAATGGATATACAAGATAAAAAAGAGATAGAAGAATTAGCTAATGAATTGTTAGAAATATCAACAAGATTGGTGACTATGATAAGATGGAACAAAAATCATAGAAATATTAAAAGTTCCGTAGCTTCACATACTTTTTTCGTTTTTTTAATTTCTTATCTTTTAGCTCTAAAAGCTAATTTACAAATGAAAGAAATTTACGATATTATGATTGCTTCTATACTACATGATTTGCCTGAAGCATTTACAGGTGATGTGATAAGCCCCACTAAAAGAAAAGTACGAGGCTTAGAAGAGATAATTGGAGAAATAGAAAAAGACTTCATTAAAGACTGGTACAATAATAAAATTGCTATGAAAGAGAAAATTAAAAAATACGAAAAATACATATATGCTCCATTCGAAAATGATTATGGAGCATACGTGAAAACATCTGATCTAATGGCTGCACTAATAGAATGTTCACTAGAAATAAGTACCGGAAACCAAAATAAATATTTTATCGATACCTTTAAAAATATAAAAGAGGAGATATTACACTTCTCTCCAATAGATATTAGTGAAATTATGAATGAAATAGAATCATCTATTCACCCCTAATGTATTTTTTCTCGCCGTTAGGTAGTTTGAATTTAACAACGACTCCTTTTTGAGGTTTTTCATAACCTAAATATATTTTATGTACATTAGATTGATTAACTCCTGATTCTACACCTTCCGCTGAAATGTGTGCTTCAAAAGGACGAATGCTAGTGCTTTTCGATAAATCATCAAAGAGTTTTTCTCTAACAGACACACAATTCTTTTAGCTCTTATGTTGTACTTCCAACTTCCTTTATTTTCCAACAATTTTTTCCTCATGTCCTATAGCTCTAACCTCCAAAAAAGCTTATCTTTATATATTTTGTGCTTCCTTGTAAACTGTAATTGTATTCTTTAGTTTTCAGCCCCTAAATGTGAATTTTAGTTAAAACTAAGACTATTTTTCATATAAAATTTCCTGCACTTTGGAAATTTTCGACTCTATTAAATCAATTATTTCCCAAGGAAATTTTTCTTCTTTAAATATTTTAAGTGCTTCCTTGTATGCTTTGAGTGCATTCTTCCAATTTTCTGATGTGGCTTCTAGTTTAGCTAGTTGGGAATATGCATCCCCAAGGTTTTCTTTAACCGTTGCATAATCTCCTTGATACTGTTGAGGAGTATACACCTTAAGTGCTTCTTCATGGGCTTTGATTACATTCTTCCAATACTCTGATTCCTTTTCAATATCAGAAAGCTTGATGTAGGCATCTCTAAGATTTTTTTGTGTGATAGCATACTCTTCTGGAAAACGCTCAAGAGGTCCAACCTTCAGCGCTTCTTTATAGGCTTTGACTGTATTCTCCCAATTCTCCTTTGTTTCCTCTACTCCTGCAAGCTTGAAATACGCATCTCCAAGATTTTTTTGTGTGATAGCATACTCTTCTGGAAAACGCTCAAGAGGTCCAACCTTCAGCGCTTCTTTATAGGCTTTGATTGCATTTCCCCAATTCTCTCTTATTGCCTCTACCCCAGCGAGTTTGTTGTAGGCAACCGCAAGATTTTTTAACACCATTGCATAATCTTTTGGGAATCGCTCAAGAATCTGTACTTTCAGCGCTTCTTCATAGGCTTTAATTACATTCTTCCAATTCTCTGATTTCGTTTCAATATCGGCTAGCTTGATGTACGCATCCACAAGATTTTTTTGCACAATTGCATGCTCTTCTGGAAATTGCTCAAAAGTATAAAAATTAAGTGTTTTCTCATAGGCTTTGATTGCATTCTTCGAATTCTCTGATGTCGTCACAACGTCGACAAGCTTGATGTACGCATCTCCAAGGTTTTTCTGTGTGATTGCATACTCTTCTGTGTATCGTTTAAGAGTCCCAACTTTCAGAGCACCATTATAGGCTTTGACCACATTCCCCCAATTCCCTTTTGTTGCCTCTATCCCAGCAAGTTTGATGTATGCATCCACAAGATTTTTTTGAACCATTGCATAATCTTTTGGGAATTGCTCAAGAATTCCTACGTTTAGCGCTTCTTCATAGGCTTTGATTGCAATCCTCCAATTCTCTGATTTCGTTTCAATATCGGCTAGCTTGATGTACGCATCTACAAGATTTATTTGAACCCCAGCATACTCTTCTGGGAAGCGCTCTAGAATTTCAACCTTCAGTGCTTCTTCATAGGCTTTGATTGCATTCTCCCAATTTCTTGATGTCGTTTCTAGTTTAGCTAGGTAGGAGTATGCATCCCCAAGATTTTTTTGAACCCCTGCATACTCTTCTGGGAAGCGCTCTAGAATTTCAACCTTCAGTGCTTCTTCATAGGCTTTGATTGCATTCTCCCAATTTCTTGATGTCGTTTCTAGTTTAGCTAGGTGGGAGTATGCATCCCCAAGGTTTTTTTGAA
>NZ_AZRI01000008.1:0-26978 GCF_002895585.1 Petrotoga sp. 9T1HF07.CasAA.8.2
GCAGCCCACCCATAAGGAAAAAATTCTTTACGCTTTCATCCCACTTCCCACCCATGAGGAAAAGAATCTTTTGCACTTTTACCCTGCATCCCACCCAGAAGGAAAACCCTACTAAATTATATGATAGCACACATTCTAAAAAATAAGAAAAACCCTCTAAAAAATTAGCATAGAGGGCTTATTATACTATTACAGAAATTAATTACGATTTTTAGATCTATCCTTTGAATGTTATTCCATTGCTTCTATGTACTGATTTATCTTTCTTTGTTCTTTTCCAATAGATCTTACAATTACAAACAATAGCACCGCTACTGTTCCAAGTATTATTAAAGAAGTAAGCTGCATGCTGATATTTTTGAAGATCCACAATGGACCTTGGGCTAACATTAGGTCATAAAAAAATAGCAAGCCAAAAATAGCCGCAGCGTACCCCATTGTTATCAATTCTATAACCAATACTTCTTTACCTTTGAAAACCTTGTTCATTTGGGATATATCTCTTTTGGGATCACTGAGAAAGATTCTTGTTCCTAACAGTGATGAATAGTACAATAATATGACAGTAGGAATTATAAGTATCAAATCAAATAATTTAAATTTTAGCACAATGGAGAAAACTATTATAAGAGCGATGAACTCAATTGTATAAAGCCCTGTAGAAATCATTATTTTTGAGTTCACCATAGTTCTTGTTTTGAAAGGAAATAACTTTGGAACGGGCCAGATTTTTATTTCTTCAGTCAACATATATGCAGAAATCATGGCAGAGTAGTCTGCAGCTATCAACACAAAAAACATAGTTATGTAAGATAAATCTTGCATACCTGTGAAAAAGAATATGAACGGCAATACCACCGGATAAATCATCATAAAGATCAATTGGGAATTCCTGAAAAGAAGTTTTCTATCTTTTTCAAAAAGAGGCAGACGTTTGGTTTTAAATTTTTCAATTTTTTTAACCTTTGACTTTTTTCTCGAGGTTGAGAAATCAAGATTGTTCGAGTATCTATATACCAAGTAAAAGAACAATATCGAAACAGCGTAGATGAATACAAGAGAAAAGATACTGCCGTTTATAGCGTTGATGAACTGAGCATGTGGCCAAAGAGGGTTCATAAATACTTTAAGAGAGTTCCCCATGCCTTCCACAAGGTTTTGTGGATCGCTAGTCATCATACGGGGGAGAAATTGCGGTATTAAGACCATAAAGATAAGGCCTATGAAATAAGTTAATTGGGCAATTCTTTTTGCAGATGTTTTACCAACAAAGAAAGACATAATTAATCCTATTACAATCGATATAGAGATCAAAAAAAGAAAAAAACCTATAATACCCAAGATAGATAGAATAATATTTGAACCTTTCAAAATCATATACGAGACAACTATTGATAAGAAGGCTCCACTCCCTATTCCAGACATGATTAAACTATCTATAGTAGAGGAAAAAAAGAGTGTTGACCTTTTAATGGGCATGGTCAAAAGGATGTCCATCATATCGTTATCAAAAAGCGTAGTTACAATTAATGGGGAAAATTGTAAAACAAAAATCGCACTTACAAATAAAAAGGAAGGTGCAAACATTAGCTCTAACAAAGTATAATTAGAATCCAAACCTATTTGATTCAACGGAATGTTTAAATTAAATGAACCTGCAGCTGCAAGCATCGTAGGAATGATAACAGCTAAAAAAATTATTGGGACTATCAGATAGCTCATTACACTGGAGAGCATACCTGAACCTCTTTCTATCCCTTTTTTATTTTTTGTTGGTCGAGATTTGTTTTTATAGGAGTATTTTAACAACAATTTTAATTCATTCATTATTGTCTCAGAACCTCCCCTCTAAAGTTCGTCGATTATTTCTTTTACTTCACTACCCCCTGTTAATTCCAAGAAAATGTCCTCTAAACTCCTATTTCCTAGTTTAGAGAGAGATCTCAATTCTTCCAAATTACCTTCTGCAAGGATCCTACCGTGATCGATGATCCCTATTCTGTCACACATCTTTTCTGCTATTTCAAGGATATGTGTCGTAAAGAATATCGCGGAGCCTTCGCTCTTGTATTTTTGTAAAAGTTCTTTGAGTATCCTCGCTGCTCGGGCATCCAAACCTACGGTTGGCTCATCCAAAAAAATTACCTTTGGTTTTCTCATCAAAACTGAGGCAACCATTAATTTTTGTTTCATACCATGAGAATAATCACCTATGTAATCATTGAGGTAATCTATCCCAAAGGCATCACATATTTCGTTGAATCGAGAATGAATTTCGTTTGAATTTAATTTGTATACGTTCATTACAAATTCTATATACTCACTGCCTTTGAGGTTCTCATACATTTTTGGTTCATCAGGCACAACGCCAATTTCTCTTTTTATCTCCAATTCGTAATTATTGTAATCTTTATCCATGATGAAAATTTGACCAGAGGTTGGTTTTAGTGTTCCTGTGAGCATTTTTATAGTTGTAGTTTTCCCTGCACCGTTCGGACCAAGAAAACCATAAATTTCCCCCGCACTTACGTTTAAGTTGATTCCATCAACAGCGGTGAAATCTTTAAATTTTTTTGTTAAATTTATCGCTTTTATCAATTTTATACCCCCCTCTACCTCATTCTAACTTTAATAAGTTTAAAACCCTCTATTTGATTCCAGAGGGTTTTTTTAAAGTTTTAGCTTTGAAAGAAAGGAAATCTCAGACCTTCAATATCTTTTTCGTTTTTCTCAAACTTACCAGAATACTCTTCCATTTCTTTTAAATCCCAATCGAATACCGTTAAATAGCAACTTCCTTCCTTTTCCTCGCTGAATATTGCGGGGAAATTGTATAGATCTTCAAAATCTTCTTTCTCGCTCTCTTCATCGGCTAGCGACACCTCAGTAATCACTGAATACGCTTTTAAATCAACGATCTCTGCCAATTCACCTAAGAAATACATAAATTTGTCGAATTCTTCTTCGGTATCGACATCTAGTGGTAAGTTAACGGGAACCACTTCTTCTTCAATTTTGAATTGTGATAGGTGCTCGCTGATATCCTGAGCTAAATCTTCATCTTGTTTTTTTATCTTGTCCAAAAATTCTTTCTTAGATTCCTCACTAAAGTTCACCCATAAAATAACTTCAGGGTGAAGATGGTCCTCATGTACTAAATTTGAATCATTCATATACTCGATAGCCACTGTGTGAAAATTTGGATAATTTGAAATAAAAATCTCCTCCTTTTTTATTGAACAAAATTAGAAACTCTAAAACTTATCATTGTTAATATTATTATACCATTATTTTTTTATTATACATATTAATAAAATAAAACAGAAAATTATTTTTCGAATACCTAAATAATCGACTTCGAAGAAACTTTGCTTATTTAAATTTTTACTGTTATTTAAAACTCTATACCTTTTCTTGCTTGAACTCCTTGGTTGTAATAATGTTTAACCTCTTTCATCTCGGTAACCAAATCCGCAATTTCTAAAATTTCTTCTGGGGCATATCTCCCAGTTATTACGACCTCTATCGATGGAGTTCTTTCTTTAATTGCTTTTACAACTCTATCCAGCGGAATCAACTTGTAGTATAAAGCAATATTCAACTCATCCAACACGACCAAATCGTATTCAACGCCTTTTAAAACCTTCTCACAAATATCCATGCCCTTATTGGCTGCTTCTATGTCTTCTTCTGTAGGTTTTTTGTAGATAAAACATTCTCTACCAAACTGTTGAATTTCAATGTTTTTAATATATTGGCTCACTTTCAACTCACTATACTCCATACCCTTTATAAACTGTGCAAAAAAGACTTTTTTACCTGAAAGTGCAGCTCTAACAGAAAGCCCTAAAGCTGCTGTTGTTTTGCCTTTGCCATTACCAGTATAAACATGAACGAAAGATTGTTCCATCTCAGCCACCTCATCATCTGCTAAAAAATTATTTTCTTACAAGCTTTTTTATACTCTTATATTTTTTTTAATTGCAAGTTTGGATATCTGGCTTATACCCCCTGCGAGTGAAATATTTCGAAAGATTTTATCTTTTTTAGCTTCATCCCACCAAGAACCTGCTAAAACAGTTACCCCCGTTCCAACAAAGGCATTCGGAAACATCGGCGTGGATGCCCCAATTAAAACTATTTCTCGGGCATTTGTGCATAAACTTAAAAGTTCTTCGATGCTGTGGTTTATAACAGTAGTTCCACTTAAAAATACTATTTCACATTTTGGAAGTATGTCCTTTTGTTCTTCCTCAGGGAGTACTTTCCCAACAATACCACCTTTTTGTGAGACCCCACGATCAAAAATAAACACATTTTTGACCATACCATTGAACATATTAGCAACTTGAGGAATATAGCCTATCAAGCAAACATTATCTTCGGAAGCAACTTCAACAGAAAAGGGATAAATAGAAGTATCAACATCAACTAAAGGAAGGGCGTGTGAAGCAGCTGTCAACACAGCGACGCCGATAGACCTTTGCAAATCATCTTGACCCGTGAGAGCCCATTCGGCAATCTCTAAACTATCTTTATCAATAATGTCCTGGACATACGGGAAAATAGAGCAACCTGACTTTAAATTCTCACGTAGCACGTAACTTACGCCAATATGATTACTACTAAGTTCCAAACCAATAAGTGAAATTCCTATAACCGCATCTTTGATCTTTATTCCTTCTAAATAAGGCTGTGCTTCTTGTATAACTCTTTCAACTATCATCCTGCTCCCCTTCTTAGTGAGTTATTTAACTATTGAAATATTAACAATGTTCCTAACAATCCTCTTATTCCTCATGGTTCATATAATTTGTTTTCAACCCCATTATATCATCTAAAAAGTTAAAATTCGTTAATCTTCTGAAAATAAGGCCTTTCTAATCTCAATATACCCAATATTTCAAAGTGTTTGTGAACTATATTTGCTTTAACAAAATAAGCTTTTATTTAGCATAAAGGAAAAACAATTATCCCCATTTCTTGTTCCACATGAGAGTTATCGTTCTTCTTGTAAGACCTACTTCTTGAAAGTTTAACATCGTTGTTCCCTTTTACCTTTTCAAAAAGTACTTTAAGTATACTCTTATCGTTATCAGGATAAAAATGTATGACATCAACAGACAACTTGGTAGAGCAAGAAAATCTATCTTCTTAACTCAAAAAGAGTCAAGGATATGATATCATTTCAAAGACATCAAATTAAGATCTAACCAATCTTTTTTCAAGGACAGATAATATTATCTAATGCGGGTTTTGTACGCAACATAATATGATATAATATGTTAGTTTCTTAATTACCTATAAGGACTAGAAACTGATACAGTAATTATAGACATCTTATGTCTTTTTATCATCTCTTAACTACCTATAAGGACTAGAAGCTTAATTAAGAAAGTACTTTGAAAGTTTTTATAATTATTTAAATAATTTCCTGTAAAATTAAAAGGTCAAAAATAATTATTAGTCAGCTTGTAGATAAACTTCAATGATACCTAATGAAAAAATCAAAAAACCCGCCTTGACGGCGGGATATATTGATCTTACTTTTTTACTTGAGTTTCTGTTGTAGTTGGTAAATTTGTTCGTTGGTTAATCCTACTCTTTCTGTTAGATATTTTATAGCTACATCTTTTATATTTGAATCATCAACTTGATTTCCATTGTTCATTTCAATAAATCTGAAATTATTCTTTCAACTGCCTCATAGGCTGGCGTTCCTTTCTCTACATTGTAATAATTCTCGTATGATTTTACATAATCGTTATATATTTCTTCTGTTGAAGCAACCATTATTGCTCCTAAAAGTGCGACAGTTATACCTGCTCTATCCTTTCCTTCTACACAATGCACTAAATATGGTGGTTCCTTTTCAATCATGAAAAGTAACCCTTCTTTTAATTTCTTTGCAAAGTCATCACTCATCGGATCTACACCCATGCTAAGAGCTATTAGATTGCCTTGATCATAAATCATCTTGTAATAACTTGAATACTGTAGATTGTTCATCAATTCTTCTTGTGAATCGGATAAATTAATTACAGTCTTAATTCCCGCTTTTTCCATTAATTTACTTGCATATGGAGAACGTGGATCATCGATGGATGGATGTGAAGATCTATAAAGTTTTCCCTCTCCTATATTTCCAATGGTAACTTCTCTAAAGTTGGCAAAGATTTCGTCACTTGCATAGTCATTCCTGTTGTCTGTTCTAACTAAATGACGAATTTCAAGTTCTGATTTATACGCTCCTTTTTCTTTTAGTTCGATAGTTATTTTATCCCCAATTTCCAAATTATAGGTTTTTGCAAAATTCCCATAGTTTATTGCAAGTTGAACATGACCACTACTTGTTCTAACGAGTGGTTTGCCTCTATCTACGTCACCATAAGTTGTAACAAAAGGTGCAATAACGCTTGTTCCATCAAGCTTTAATAATAGCATATCCCCTATTTCAAAACCATATTCGAAGATTGTTGTTTCTGGAATATCAGTATGAACATTTCCATATTTGTCAATTTCAGAAACAGTCCCAACCACATCTGACGTAACTATCTCTTGTGCAAAAGTTATATTTACCAACGATAAAACTAAGAAAACAGCTAAGACGAGGCTCGCAGTATGAAAAACTTTCTTTAGCTTATTCACTTTCTTTCACCCCCTAGTAATTTTCTTTTTTTGCTTCTTTAAGCAAATAATTAAATTTAGTTCATAGAAATAATTTCTCAGAATTACAAAATTACATCCCTGTCTTCTATTTTAAGGTTCTGTATTTATTATATCATTCTTTCAGGAAAATTTTAACACGATCGATTTGCTGATGAAGGAGACCTAAAAAGGCCCTCACCATCCATATCCTACGGCAAAACCGATCCCAGGAGATGTGATTGGCTCTATTGGCCCACCGAAAATCGCATTTAAAGCAGCAGAGAAGTCGAACACAAATCCTCCGGTACTTATCCACTGGTAACCAGCAACACCCCCGATGAGGAGAAAACGCACGGAACCCTCTGTGTCGTAGATATCTTCCATCGCTGAGCTATATAGCACACTAACGCTTGGGGCAACGTAGAAACCACTTGGCGCAGTCTGATGTAGGTAGTTGCGATATGCTGCACCACCGCCGAAAGTACTGACCTGCGCAATACCGAGATTCAAGGACTGGACAAGAGCGCTGGCCTGAATCGAACCACTTGAGGAAAGTGCCCTTTCGTATGAAACGTTGTAGAAACCAAATAAAGATCCAAGTGGGTTTGTGGTTAGAGCCTGCTTAATTTGTTCTTTAGGAGCCTCCGTCATTGAAACTTGTGAAAATAGCGAAAGCATGCCTACCAACAATACCAAAGTTAAAATTAATACTTTTTTCATCTTACTTCCCCCTCGTGATTGTTTATATAATTTAGAAAAACACATAAAAAATTTGTCTTTGATTAGTCTATTATTTTTTTTACTAAGATATACCCTAATAATACAATAGTATGCGGATGCTTAGCTAAGGTAAGCTAAAGAAAGTAAATAAGTTAATTTATATTATCATAAAAAATTAAGATTGTCAAACAAAAATTTGAGAAATTGTTAAAATTAATTCAAAAATGTAAAGTACTAAACAAAACCCCGGTGAGCATTTTCACCGGGTTTGCATGTTTGTTATATATTTTTTTTAAGAACACTTTGACCATCCGCAAGTGGTGCAGGTAACACAGCCTGATTCGTTTATCAAGGTATTTTTAGATAGACAGCTTGGGCAGTATGCGTTGCCTTCTGAGTCTATGTAATAACCTTTTTCGTATTTTAAGTCGTTGGCGTAGACAAATTTTTCTACTTCTTCCCTGGTTTTAGGTGTGCCCGTTCTTATTACTTCATAATCTTCTATTTTAGATCCCCATAACTGGTTGAAATCGTTGAGGGCTTTGCTTATTTCCTGAGCCAATCCTTTACAATATGTTCCTTTAACTTTTTTTAATTGCTCAACTATTTCATCCGTTGAGACGCCTGCTCTTAAAGCTATGGATGATAATCTTCCAATGACCTCTGCAGTTTCTGTGCCATCTGATAGAAAGATTTCTACCGCTTCTCCGGCATCATCGAAGGAGACTGTGACGTATACCGTTCCTGTGTCGTGTTTAAACTTTCGTGTGACGCTTCGTAAGGTTTCTTTTCTTGGCCTTGCCCTTAGTTTGTGTTTTTCGTCCAATACAAAGAATGTGACGTTTTTGCCTTGTGTTTCAGTTGTTTCTTTTTCTTCTTGGGATGCCGAGGTTAGAACTTGAGTTTCAAGGCTTCCATCTCTGTAAATAGTTAATCCTTTTAGGTTTAATTCTAATGCTTGTAGATAGATAGCTTTAACGTCTTCTATAGTTGAAGATTTGGGCATATTTATAGTTTTAGAGCATGAGGCGTCAAGATAACTTTGAATTACGTGTTGGGCTAATAGATGATCCTTTGGTGGTATATCCATTGACGTTACAAATATTTTTTTGATTTCGTTTGGTATACTGTCTATATTTTGAATGCTACCTTTTTCAATGATTTCTGCTTTTAACTCTTCTGTCATGTTGGTGCCTATTTTTTCCATTAATATTGGGTTTATATAAGATAGAGGCACTCTGTCTCCTTCTTTGTTGGTCATGTATCTTACGTAGGATAGTAAGAAGTTTGGTTCAATTCCACTTGATGTGTCTGCTAAGTTAGATATTGAACCTGTTGGAGCTATGGTGTTCGTTTGTACATTTCTTTTGTATTTTGTGGCTTCGCCTTGAAAATGTTGGCGTATTTTTTCATTCCATACTTCTATGTCTTCGTCTATTTCGTCATCCAACATGGGAAATGGTATGAATCCTTTGGGGTATTTGGATCGTTGAAAGTCCGGGAAATTGCCTCTTTCTTTGGCCAGTTCAGTACTTGCAACATGAGAGAAATAAGCTAATTCAGCGGTTAATTTTGCCATGAACTTTCTGGCTTGTTCTGAGTTGTAGGGTAGCTCTTTTTTGTATAATGCATCTGCTAATCCCATCATTCCTAATCCAATAAATCTTTGCTTTTTCGATATTTCTTCAATTTCTTTCAGAGGGTAGATATTTGATTCTATGACGTCATCTAAAAATCTTACAGCCCAATATACTATTTCTTGGAACTCTGAAATATCCGGCGAGTTTGGATTTCCTAAATCCATGTCTTCCACTAGTTTTGCAACGTCTATAGAGCCAAGATTACAACTTCCAAAGGGTGGTAGGGGTTCTTCTCCACATGGGTTTGTAGCGGTAACTGGGGTGTGCTCACTCATTGCGTAGTATTGATTGTGTCTACCAAGGAAAAGCATCCCAGGATCTCCCGTTTTCCATGCGTTTTCTACCATTTTGTTCATTAAGTCGTTTGCCTTGATAGTCTTTCTTATGGATGATGCGGGATGTTCTAAGGTGAGATCTCCATCCTCTTCGAGCATTTTTTTGAATTCTTTTGGGTTGTCAATGTTCACTGAAATGTTGAAGTAATTCAAGACATTGTTGCCTTTGTTGTCTTTTTTGGAATTTATAAAGTCAAAGACATCGGGATGATCATACCTTAATACAGCCATTTGAGCTGCTCGCCTTGCTCCACCTTGTTCTATTGTAGATGCTGCAGTGTTGAAAACATGCATGAAACTAATGGGACCAGAGGATTTTCCCCCTGTGCCTGCGATAGAAGAGCCTTTTGGGCGTAAAACAGAGAAGTCGTATCCTACTCCTCCCCCATATTTCATTATTAAAGCAGCATTTTTTACTGCATCGAATATGGCGCTCATAGAATCGTCCATGGGGATTACAAAACAGGCAGATAACATGTTGTGTTTTGTTCTTGAATCAAAAATTGTTCTGTAGTCTTCTAAAGTTGTTTCTTCTATATCTTTTTTGAATAATTGTCTGTCCATTGTTTTGCCGGCGTTGAATATCGTTGGACTGTTTGGTAAGAAAATTCGAGATTTAATTAGTTGGTAGAAATGTTCTTCTGCATTTTTTATTTCCTCTATATCGTTTGTATAGTTTACCTCAGCTGCAGCTACATGTCTGGCAATCCTTTTTGAAACTTCATCCCATGTGCTTTCTAAATAATTCCCCTCGCCATCTTTCAAGAAATATCTGTCTTTTAATATGGTGATTGCATTCTTCGATGGTTCTTTTTGGGTCCATTTAGTTAAAACTCTCATTAAAATTACCCCCTTGAATCAATATATTGTACGTTTATATGATAACACGACAATATATTGAAATCAAGGGGGTCGATTAAAAATTTACACAATCTTATTCTGGATATTTTACAAGTCCCATTAAGTAGTTTTTATGGGGCATGAGAGGATTGTTAGGTGTCACCCTTACATTTATTCCATATTCCCCTCTGTCTTCTATCTTAAATTTTACTGAGTATAGATATGTGTCTTTTTGCACTTCTTTGATGAGTTTCATATCATATCTTCTTATATTGGCAATTTTACCGTCTTTCAACCTTGCAAATAGAACTTCTGGTAGGATTGAGTCTGGTCCTATGCCTGGTAAGTATATTTCTGCTTGTACTCCTATTTCTTCTTCTGCGTTTTTTACTCCAGTAAGATCTTGATCGAGTTTGACATGTATTTTTATAGAGTCCCAATTTTCTTTTAACAATTTAACCCAACCGGCAAATTCTTTTGCCAATTTAAAGTCATCGTTTGAAAAACGTGTGTGCTGCTCGAGAGCGGGCATATATAGTTTTTGAGTGTATTCTTTGAGCATTCTGGCTGTGTTGAAAAAAGATGTGACACTTTTAATAGACTCTTTCATCTTTGATACCCATTCTTTTGAAACGTCAGTTTCTCCTTTTTCATAGTACATAGGCACTATTTGTTTTTCTAATTGGTTGTATATTGAAACACTGTCTATTTTGTCCTGTAATTTCAGGTCTTCGTAGTCTCTGTTGTCCCCTATAGCCCAACCGTTTTTGCCGTTGTATCCTTCAACCCACCAGCCATCTAAGACTGAGAAGTTTATGGCTCCATTCATTCCCGCTTTTTCGCCTGATGTTCCAGATGCCTCTCTTGGACGTCTGGGGTTGTTTAACCAAATGTCCACCCCAGAGACTAAGTGCCTTGCCATATCCATGTCGTAGTTTTCCAGAATTATGACCTTATTTTGAAATTCAGGTTTTCGTGAGTATTCGTATATTTTTTTTATGAGTTCTTGACCTGGTTTATCCGCAGGGTGAGCTTTACCAGCGAATATTAATTGCACGGGTTTGTCGGGATCGTTCAAGATCTTTTTTAATCTTTCTTCATCGCTGAATATTAGATCTGCTCTTTTGTAAGTAGCAAACCTTCTGGCAAAACCGATAGTTAAAGCTTTTTCATCACCTATTTGGTTTACTTCCTCGAGTTGTTCAACTGTTTCTCCATGTCTCGATCTTTGTGCTTTTATACTCTTCCTAATGTATTCTATTAACTCTTTTTTTAATTGTTGGTGAGTTTCCCATAGTTCATGGTCAGGGATATTATCAATTTTTTCCCAAAGTTCTGGATCGTCAATTTTTGACATCCAGTCAGCACCCAGGTATTCTTTTAAAGATTCCTGCAATTTTGGGTTTAACCATGTGTCTATATGTACGCCATTGGTAACATAGTTTATAGGTACTTCCAACCATTCTATACCTGGCCAAACATGGTTCCATAACTTTCTCGATACTTCTCCATGTAGCCTTGAAACAGCATTTGATCTTCCAGAGAGTTTTAGCGCCAAAATGGTCATTGAAAATAATTCTTCTGCGTTTTGTCTTTTTTCTAATCCTAAATTTAGAAAGTCTTGCCTTGAAGCTCCTAATTTAGGCCAAAAGTCTCCAAAATATTTATCAATTAAAGAAATAGAAAACACATCGTTCCCAGCAGGTACGGGAGTGTGAGTGGTAAAAACGTTTCCAGCCCGAACCGCTTCAATTGCTTCCTGAAAAGTTAAGCCATGTTCTTGAACTAATTCACGTATTCTTTCAAGACCTAAGAATGCAGCGTGACCTTCATTCATGTGCCAAACAGATGGGTTGTACCCTAACTTTCTTACCGCTTTCACTCCACCAATCCCTATTAGTATTTCTTGTTTTATACGCATTTCTATGTCTCCACCATACAATGTGGAGGTTATTTCTCTATCTTCAGGATCATTTTGCATTAGGTTGGTGTCCAAGAGGTATAGGTTCACTCTTCCTACCTTTACCTGCCAAACTTTAGCAAATACCTTTTTCCCTAATAGATCTATATCGACGTATATTTCATCCCCGTTGGTATCTTTGGCGGGAATAATAGGAAAATCCGAAAAATCGTAATCTAAAAATATACTTTCTTGCCATCCTTCTGAATTAAGCCTCTGAATAAAATAACCCTTTTGATATAATAAACCTATAGCTATAAGTGGTATACCTAGATCACTTGCACTTTTTAGATGATCACCAGCCAATATTCCTAAACCACCAGAATACATAGGAAAAGACTCGTGAAGGCCGTATTCCATACAAAAGTAAGCAATTTCTCCATCTTTAAAAGAACGGTGGGTCTTACTGAACCATGTGTTGCTATTTTCATTCATATAATTAGAAAACTCTTTCATGACTTCTTGATAGAGTTCGTTAAATTTCGAGTCTTCTGCAGCAGTGTTTAATTTTTTTTGTTCCACACGTTTTAAAAAGGTAACCGGGTTTCTCTGAGTGGATTCCCAAAGCTCTTTGTCTATGGTTTCGAATAAGGCTTGAGTTTTATAATTCCATGTCCACCACATGTTTTCAGAGAGTTCTTTTAACCCCAGAATCTTTTCCGGGATTTTTGGAACGACGGTAATTTTACTTATAAAATCCATTTTTTACCCTCCCAATATAGCTTTTGATGATAGAATCTTTAAAAATTAGATACCCCCTTTTGGACCCAACTCCAGTAACTCTTTTAAAATAAATATTATACTTAAAAATTCTTTATTTTTATATTTTCTAATTATTGCTCCAAAATTCTTGAGATTCCGATATCATTATTAGCTCTCCAAAATTATTGGTTGATTTTTCTAAATAGTATATCTTGTTGAACAACCCATACTTTTTCGAAATGAAATAAATGTAGTCTTGGGATTCACCTACCGTACTTATCAAATTTTTTGATAAAGTAAACTCTTGATCGTTACTAACAATGGTGTAACTGTTCTCACTTTCTTTGATATATTCATAATTTGCTAATTCTGGAATCTCTAAGACCCTTATTCTTAAAAGATTTTCAACAAAGGTGAAAATATCTTCTACGATTTCTTCGTTTGGTACTATAACAAATTTAAAGATATTTCCATTTTCTAGAATTACAGAATATTCGAGTCCCCTGAAATCGTATGAAGGATATGAGATTACAATCATATCAGAGTTTTCAAAAAAGAAGAATCTATCGTCAAATGTTTGAATATTGAATGAACCAAACTTTGTTTTTACTGTGTAAGTGTTTGTGATATTGCTTTTTTCAATGGTTATATTGTAACCTTTGGGCGAAAAAGGCATTTTTTTAACCCGTTCGTAGCCTGTTTCTTTGATTTTTACATATGGATAGTAATAATGGCTTTCTAAGTTTTCTACATACAAATTCCATAGTATGAAAGTAGCAAAATATATGACTGCCATTGTGCCGATGATGATTAATAAATTTTTTAGACTATCGTTGGATTGGTTTTTTTCTTTTTCTTCCATGATTTTTTCTCCTGTTTTAATGATCTGATTTAGCGCTTTCGCCCTTCTAAAAGGGACCTGCCTGTCCCTTAGACCCATGCGTTAAGGGGCACGCCCCTTAAGAACCCCAAAACACTATTTCAATTAAAAAAATTTTTTTGCATAAATCAGCAAAAGGGCTCCGCTCTGTGACCCTTTAAAAAGTAGAGCTTTTTTAGGTCAATTGTTGGCATCGTTTTTTTGTAAGTTGCGCATAGTCTTTATTTGCGCCCCTTCGCCCCGCACCCCACCCCACAAGGAAAAGATCGAAGATCTCTTGACCTCGCAGCCACCCATAAGGAAAAAGATCCTTATTTAGCACCCTACCCCTGCGCATTTGACATTAACTACCAGGGAATATATTTATTCGTAATTGGCATTCTTCTGTCTTTTCCAAAACTTCTTTCAGTTAGTTTTATACCAGGAGCAGATTGCCTTCTTTTGTATTCGTTCTTGTTGACCATGTTTATTACATTTTTCAATAACCCTTCATCGTATCCTTCCTGTAGTAATTCATCATATGACATTTCTCTGTCTATATACTTGAATAAAATCTCATCGAGTAAAGCATATGGCGGCAAAGTATCCTCATCTTTTTGATTTGGTCTAAGCTCTGCTGAAGGCGGTTTTTCTAATATAGATCTTATAATAATTTCTTTTCCGTGAAGTTCGTTGTATTTTCTAGCAACTTTATATAAGTCTGTTTTGTATAAGTCTTTAATGGGAGAGAATCCTCCCGCCATGTCACCATACAATGTAGCATATCCTGTAGCTGCTTCACTTTTGTTGCCGCAAGCTAAGGCTAAATATCCGAATTTGTTCGAAAATGCCATTACTAAGTTTCCCCTTATCCTTGCTTGAATGTTTTCTTCAGTTTTGTCTTCATCGGTGTTTTTAAAGCTTTCCTTCAAATTTTCAATATATTTTTCGTATATGTCATTTATCGGAATTATTTTATAATTAATTCCCAAATTTTTGGATAGCTCTATCGAATCATCGATACTGCCTTTAGATGAGTATTGAGAAGGCATTAGTAATCCCAAAACATTTTCAGGACCTATAGCGTCCGCAGCAATAGCGGCTGTGAGCGAGGAATCTATTCCTCCACTTAGTCCTAGAACAACTTTCTGAAAACCATTTTTCCAAACGTAATCCCTTATACCTGTTTTTATGGCGAGGTACAATTGCTCGTATATATCAAAAGAGTCAACTTTTATAGCTTTTATGGGAGTTTTTTCTCTAATCTTTTTTTCTATTTTTATTGTATTTACGCTTTCATAATAGGCACTTTGATTGTAATGTTTCCTTTTTCCTTCCCTTAAATTGGCTCTAGTAGGTTCTAGGGGATCTATATCTATAAAATACAACCCTTCTTCAAAAGAAGGAGCACTTAATTCTATTTCTCCGTATGGGTTAATTACAACGCTTCCACCATCGAAAACTAACTCATCTTGACCGCCTACAATATTGCAATAAGCGATCCAACTCGATAACTCTGATGCCCTGGTTTTGAGCATTTCGAACCTTACCTTGTTTCTTCCCTTATAAAAAGGGGATGAAGAAAGATTTAAAATCAAATTGGCACCGTTTTGTGCTAAGGAAACAGCCGGTCCGTTGGGAACCCACAGATCTTCACATATTGTTATTCCTATTTTGATCCGTTCCATTTCCATTAAAAAAGGTGCTCTACCGGCAGTAAAATACCTTTTTTCGTCAAAAACAGAGTAGTTTGGTAAGAACATCTTTTTATAACTACCATAGATTTCGCCTTTGTATATAACAAAAGCAGAGTTGTAGGATTCAACATCCCAGTCAACAGCACCTAAAACTATTACAACATCTTTAGATTTACTAAAATCTTGTATTTCTTCTATACTTTTCAAAGAATCCCTTAAAAATTGGGTTTTTAAGATTAAATCTTCTGGAGGATAACCATTTAGAGATAATTCTGGAAAGAGTATTAGATCGGCACCTTTTTCGTCTGCCTTAGAGATGAAATCTTTTATCTTTTGAACATTTCCTGGATAGTCGCCAACTGTGGAATTCATTTGAGCCAAAGATATTCTTATTTTCATAGCTAATTTATGCTTTAGGTTTATTTTTTAAAAGCATGGACCTCCTTTTTCGGATATTGAAAAAAGAAACACCAATATATTTTACCATTCTTGCCATAATAAATCAAATTTTCTATTTATGATGTCAGCTAACCTTTTGTTTTTTATTATGACAACCATTTCGTCGTTTTTCTCTCTTGCCCTGTACGTCAGATTGTAACTTCCTATAATAACTGTTTCTCCATCTATTGTTATACACTTTGCATGAATGTCATTCCTATACTTTATATTTATGCCTTGCATATATTTTAAGGGTGAAGTGTAGATTTTGTTCCAATCATCGGATAGTATTTCAACCTTTACATTGTTGGAAGAAACTTGTTCCAAGATGTGAACGAAATAGGGATCGGTGAAAGAATACGAAAAGACTTTTAAAGAAATTTTGGATCTCTTAATCTCATTTAAAACTGAGTTAAGGACCTCTTTTGATGGCCCAGTTATTATTTTTACCTTCCCAAATTCGGTGGTGTTTAGACGCTGATTGATTACTTCTTTTGAATATCCAAATTTACCCCTTTGAAAGTTCTCATATTCATCAAGAAAAACTTTAACAATCTTTTCATCTTCGGTGTAGATGAAGATGTTTAGATCTGTTAATAAACCGCTTGTAGTGAAGTTCCCAGTTCCAAATAATACTGAGTTGTTATCGAAGATCATATATTTTTGATGTAGGTAACCGTCAGTGTTTTTATCGTATTTGATGCTTAAATTTATATCTCCAGAATATCCTCCATCTTTTTCTAAAAATATTTGATGGTTTATAGCTGATAAATTTTCAGAAATTGTATCATCTAAACTGAAAGATACAACTTTTACTGAAGTGCTTGTTTTTAGTTTTTGATTTATAAAGTGTACTAATTCGCCACCAGAGAAGAAGAGTTCAAAGGAAAAAAGCGAGGTAAAGGAAAATAGAAATAATGCTGTTAAAGTAAATTTTGTTTTCAATGTTGTTAAACCTCCGTCCCGTGAACTTTTGAAGCTTTATTATTAGAATTTCTTCTAAAACTGTGTTAGCGCCCCTTCGCCCCGCTCCCCGCCCATAAGGAAAAAGGTTTTTTATTTTTTGCCAAGCAGCCCATCCATAAGGAAAAAAATCAATATTTTGCCCCGTTGCCCACAGAAAAAAGATTGAAATCTTTAGAATTATAGCATATTTTCAGATTATGTTTCTAAAAAGCGCGTTGAAAAGAAAATTTATTATAAGTATGGTAAAATATATTTGTTGTTCTACAAATATCAGACTATTGGAGGAATTTCTCATGAAGGTGTTGTTTCTCAATCCTCAAGGCAACTTTGACAAAAACGATTCTCATTTAACCGAGCATCCTGATTTTGGGGGTCAATTGATCTACGTTAAAGAAGTATCTAAAGAGTTGGCTAATTTAAATGTTTCTGTAGATATAGTTACCAGACAGATAATTGATCCCAACTGGCCCGAGTTTTCTAAGGAGTTGGATTATTTTGATACAAATCAAAACCCAACTATAGTTAGAATACCTTTTGGTGGGGATAAATTCTTAAACAAAGAACAATTATGGCCATTCTTAAAGGAATACGTTGATAATATTCTTTCATTTTACGAAGGCAAAAATATAGATTTCATAACCACTCATTACGCCGATGGAGGGTACTCAGGAGTTCTCTTAAGATCAAAATTAGGTTTAAATTTCTCTTTCACAGGGCATTCTTTAGGTGCCCAAAAAATGGACAAATTAAACGTCTCTTCGAAGAATTTTGAAGATCTCGACAAAGAGTACCATTTTTCACAAAGAATAATGGCTGAAAGGTTGTCAATGCAATACGCATCTAAAATTATTGTCTCCACATCTATGGAAAGATATGAACAATATTCTCATCCTTTGTATGCCGATGTTTCTGAAGTTGCAAACGACAGTAAATACAAAGTGATTCCCCCTGGAGTTAACACGGATATCTTTAACGACGATATGACTGATCTCGATCAAGACACTGTCGCTCAAATTGAAAATAAATTAAATAAACAGCAAAAACCTTTTATCGTTCTCTCCAGCCGTTTAGATGCTAAAAAGAATCATATCGCTGTTGTGAAGGCATATGCAAATTCTAGAGATCTTCAAGATAAGGCAAATCTAGGAATATTTCTTAGGGGCATTCCTGATCCTTTCACCGACATACACAAATTGTCGGAAAAAGAAAGATCTATCTTATCCCCAATTTTGGAAGAAATAGAAAAAGCAAATATAAAAGATAAGGTATATTTTTTTGATTTAAAATCTCAACTTGCCTTAGCTACCGCTTACAAACTCTTTTCAAACTTGAAGTCCGTTTTTGTT
Source organism: Petrotoga sp. 9T1HF07.CasAA.8.2 (assembly GCF_002895585.1). Lineage (NCBI taxonomy): Bacteria > Thermotogati > Thermotogota > Thermotogae > Petrotogales > Petrotogaceae > Petrotoga > Petrotoga sp. 9T1HF07.CasAA.8.2. Next base: position 18,152 of record NZ_AZRI01000008.1, read on the forward strand.
TTACCCTCTTTTTATGAACCTTTTGGCTTAGCTCCTATCGAAGCAGGAGCTTGTGGCCTTGCTGTTGTTGCAACAAAGAATGGTGGACCAAGCGAAATATTTTCGGATGGTTCAGGTGTGTTAATTAATCCTGAAGATATTCAAGATATTGTTGAGGGCTTAATAAATGCTTTGAATAATTATGATTATTTTTCAAAAAAGGTTAAAAAAAGAGTTTTAGAAAATTATACTTGGAAGAGTACTGCTAGAGGATATTTAGAGGTTATAGAGGAAGGAGCTAAACTTCCCAAAAAAACGTTAGAAAAAGTGCCTCCTTTAGATGCAAATGAAATAATACTTGATTATTTAAAAAATAAAAAGATTTAAAATTATGGTATAATTTCGATGATAGAAGAATAAAGTGCCGATTGTAAGGTTGGTGTGGTGAATGCTACTTTCTTTGTCTATAAAAAATTTTGGCCTCTTTAAAAGTGCTAACGTGGATTTTAACGATAATTTCTGCGCTATCACCGGTGAATCGGGAACGGGAAAATCTATGTTTTTAAATGCTTTAAATCTTTTTTTAATAGGAAATGTTCCTCAAAACCTGAAGACCTCAGAAGGTTCAGTTTCAGCATATTTTACCGTTAATGATTTTATCAAAGAGATGCTGAGAGAATACGTGCCCTTTGATGGTGATGATTTGATCTTAGCCGTAAATTTCACTCCTAAAAAGACACTTTTCAGAGTTAACGATACAATAGTTCCTAAAAACGTCGTTCAAGACATTTCGAAGTATCTGTTAGAAATACATTCTCAAGACTCCAACATAGCTTTGAGAGACGAGAATTATCAGAATTCTTTGATTTTTAAGATTTTGAGAGAGAAATTCCCCGAATATTTTTTTGATTACGATAAGGGGTATGAGGAATACTTGAATTTGAAAAGAAAGCTAGAAAACCTTCCAACCAATAAAACCGAAATCTTTCGAAATATTGATATTTTAAACTACCAGATCCAGGAAATTGAAGAGGCGAACCTTCAACCTCATGAAGATGATGAACTTTCTGCTCGGTTTAAAACTCTAAATAATTTAGAAGAAATCAGGGAACGTTTGGTAGAATCTTTAAACATACTAAAAGATAGAGAGGAACAAAGTATCGATGAGGAAATTGGTTATATAATTTACAATTTGTCAAAGTTAAAAGATTTTGGATTCATTGAAGAACATTCTCTAGCTTCGTCTATTCAGGAACAAATAGCCGAATTATACACCCTTTTAGAAAATAGATTATCTCAACTAGATAGCGATCCAGAAGAATTGGAAAGAGTCAGCGAGAGACTGAACAAAATCATCGATTTAAAAAGAAAATATGGTCCATCTCTTGATGATGTTTTAAAAAATCTCAACAAGTTTAGAATTCAAAAAAATGAATTAGAAGAAATAAAAAACGATTTTCACGAGTTAGAACCAAGATTATATAAATTGAAAGACGAATTATTAGAACTCAGTGATAAAATAATAGAGAAGGTTACTCCTTTTCTCAACGATTTAAAATCAAACATTGAAAACAATCTGAAGGATCTCAATATGGAAAATAGTAAGATAGATTGGAAGATAGAAAGACTAAAAGAGCCAAAAAAAGAGGCAGCACATAGGATCACCTTTTTATTAAAAACAAATCCAAAAAGTGATTTTATGCCTTTATCCGAAATAGCTTCTGGGGGTGAATTGTCTAGAATAATATTAGCAGTGGAGGTTGTACTAGGGAAAAATCACGCAATTGATACTATGGTTTTTGACGAGATTGATTCTGGAGTTGGCCCAAGGATGGCAGATGTTGTAGGAAATAAACTCAACGAATTATCAAAAGACAAACAAATTATTGTAATCACTCATATGCCCCAAGTAGCAAATTTCGCCACTGAACACTTTAAAATAGTAAAATCGTCAAACGAAGAAACTAGTTCAGCAATCATAAAATTATCAGAAAATGAAAGATTGGAAGAAATAAAAGAGATGTACGGGAATATTGTCTATTGAAAAGGATGTGTAAAAGATGTACAGTCGTGAAGATCTGATAAAAAAGATAGTTGATGAAAAAGGACTTCAAGCTATACCTAATTTAATAGAGCTATTAGATGATGATGATTACGAAGTTCGAGAATTGGCAAGGGATGCATTGAGCGTTATGGCACCCGAGGGAAAAGAATACCTTTTACAAGAGTTCAAACGAAGATTCAATCTGAACTTTCAAGACGATACTGTTTTGTTGTATCTAGCTGAACTTTTATCTGACTTGAAGTGCCATGAAATAGTGGAAAACCTTAAGATGATGTTCAATAAATTTTCAGATGAGAGGGCTTTCCCTTTGATCATAGAAAATCTATTAAAAATCACAAAAGATGAATCTTATTTAGACATATTGAAAACTTATATTGACAGCGATGAATGGGAAATAGAAGAGATAAGCGTTATGGCCATTACCGAGTTACCGAACAGAAAAACTTTAGATATACTTTTAGAAAAGTATTATAAAACTTCCAACAACTCTTTAAAAGTGCTTATTTTGGATTCAATAACAAAAATCTTGTCTAAGAATTTTGATTTGGTTCCATACCTACAAGAACGTGACCCTGAAATATCTGAAAAACTACAGTGGCATCTTAAGAGGTCTTGATTTTGAACTGAAAATTTGTTATAATATAAACGTATCCCAGCAAAAAGAATTCACCCCGAACGGGTTAAGGAATAAAGTATGGGGACGATTGGGTTCGACGGGAATAGGCTGAAGTCGGGAAGCGAGTCGAGGAGTCTGAAACCTCGTAAAAAACGAAAAAACATTGAAATGCCGAAGAACCAGAATTAGCATTAGCTGCTGCGTAGACGGCGGCTCGTCTCTCCCCAAGTTTTCTTGGAACCTTGCTTGAGGAATGAGGCGTCAGAAAAAGGTTCCACTTCTAAAATCTCTTACCCGGATTTTAGAAGTACCAACGGGTAATAGGAAATTGTGACTCGGTCCGCAAAGTCACAATTTCCGAAAACTGATTGCGGACTGCGCTCGGAGAAGCCGGCTTCACCTATTTTCGGACGCGGGTTCGATTCCCGCCGTCTCCACCATTTTTTAAGGCAAAATGTTAAAACTTTCACATTAATTGTTCAGGCTTAAGCTCAAGAAATACAATCGTTCTTAAAAATAATGTTTTATGTTAAACAAAGAAAGGGAGGCATAGTCCGCCCTTTTTTCTTTTCTTAAACATGCGATTTTTCACTGTTTTATAAAAGAAATGTAATGAAATTTAGCTTTTTTGTATAAAGAAGAGAGTATCATATTGTTGGTAAGCCACCAATTTTAAGATTAAGCGAAGGAAGGCGGCACTCACGATGTATGAAAAAAATCAAAGTACTTACGAAGAAAATGATGATTATGCAAAATTTAAATACTCTTCCCAAATTGATTTTATTAGATCCCTAAAAAATGCCGATAATGAAGAAAGTATTAGAAAGTTAGCTTTAGTCAAAGAGGAATATTTTTTTAATAATATGAAAAGCACAAAACATTAAAATGGATAAAGATAAGATTATCGAAATTAAAGATTTATCTGTATACATTAACAGTCAAAGACTATTGAATAATATTAATTTAGAAATATCAAAAAATGAAATTCTTTTAATTTATGGACCTAGGAATGCAGGTAAATCTTTATTAGCAAGATCTATTGTAACTTTGAATGAGGAACTTTTTAAAAACATCCAAACTACTGGTCAGATTTTATTTTTAGGTGAGGATGTCAATAATATTGAAAAAAGATATCTTCGCTCCGAAATTGCATATTCGGAGCCAACCTTTGTTGATAATATAAATTTCTTAACTTTAAGTGAAGTCTTCAACCTCGTATTAGGAATAAAACCTTCAGAGATATCACATGAGCAATTTATACTTCTTGAAAAGCTTAATATCGCACATATCTTTTCCAATCATTCTTCGTTAAAAAGTTATGAGAGTTTTTGGAATTGGACAATTGGGGATAAGATTTCATTTATAATTTTTCTGAGTTTAGTTAGAAACCCACAAGTATTCATATTTGATTCTATCTTAGATCATTTGGACGATTTCATGCATAAAAATATTAAAGACTTTCTTTACGATATCAAAGAAGATCGATCATTGATTATATCTACAAGAAACCTCTCCTTGTTTTCAGACATTGCAGAAAAGATTGTTTTTTTGGATCAGGGTGAGATTGTTTACAAAGGGAGTATTGAAGGTTTTTTGCTGAATTTCCCTCTTTAGTTTATTACTCATCTTCATTAGAATAGATTATAACTTCGTTTTTTGTAATTTCGATATCAAACTTACCTAAATCGTATTCCTTTTGTGGTGCATAGGAAGGCAACTCTAAAAACATATTGTAAACATTTCCTTCTTTGAATATTCCTCCAGCAAATTCAATCCTATAACTTTCCAATTTGAAGGTTTTTACCTGAATATATTCATCTGTGACCAAAATGGATAAAGGAGCTCTTTCAAAATCTCGATTTATATTCTTTTTGCCCAAAGTGAAGAATTGGCCCGAACTGGAAAGCATGTATACCGTACTATCTTTTTCATAGGCAAAAACAATTTCTCCATCGATATAGAATGTCTTACTTTTTTCTTCTATGTCACCGTAATCACAATAAAACCGGGATTTAGTAATGACAGGTTCTCCTTTTTTTGGCATCCAAATAGATAAAGGCTCTCCATAGAAAAATACGCCGCTTTCAATTTCAAATACTTTATCTATATTAGTTTCAACTTTTTTATATATCTGTTGTTTTTCCAGATCTAATGTATATTTTTCACCTTCATAATTCGTTAAGTCTATTTCTATTTTTTTTACTCCATCCGTGAAAGTAAGTTTTGAAGGTGGTACATTTATTGTAATTGGTGTGTTTATTTTTAGATTGTTTAAAGTAGCTTCTCTGCTGTCACCCGTAATTTCTAGCTCTATCCATTTTGAAGGTACTCTTGTAATCATCTCACCAATGGGTGGAGAAAACTTATGCTCAAAAATAAAGCCATTGACATCTAAAAGTACACTCATATTTTGATTCCAACTTAAAAAAGCAGACGTTTTGGTTCCATCGTCTGTAAGAATAAAAGAGTTTTCTGGGATAACAAAGACGCTCCTAGGAAGTTCATTAAGTATTTCATGGATAGTATTATCCAAATTTTCCATTGAGGTTGTGAAAATTGTGTTGTTATATCTTATATAAAATAGATCGTTAATATAATCTATTTCCAAAATTTGAGAGTTTTCATCAGGAGGTATGGAGATATCCGCGTATTTGTAGAGATTCAACAAGACCTCGTCGAAATAGTTAGAAGGTCCATTATAAATTAAACCAATCTCCACTTTGGCTAAGATTATACCATTTATTAAAATAAAGCTGAGTAAAAATACAACCCTTGCGCAGGAGCTGAGGCAGGTGCTAAAGCTCTTTTTTTTGCTTCCAAAATTTCCTGTATTTTTTCCACTTCCCATACATCTGTACCCACCTTTACCAATGAACCAACGATATTTCTAACCATTCTTTTTAAAAAGGACTTGCCTTCAACTCTTATCAAAATTAAATCTTTTCTTAACTCTATTATCCTTACCCTATAAATGGTCCTTATGGGATTTCTCTCATCGTTACCGGTTTTAAAACTGGTAAAATCATGCTCCCCTTCAAAATATTTTGCTGCCTGTCTCATCTTTTCTAAATTCAATGCAAAAGGGATCCACCATACTCTGTCTCTTAAAAATATATTTGGATCTTCACTAATATAAATAAAATAATGATATATTCTTTTTTTTGCCTCTGCCCTTGGATTAAACCCTTCTTTTACTTCTTTGACTTCTTTTACATACACATCTTCTGGTAAAATAGCATTCAAAGCATCTTTGATATTTTTTTCAGTCATATTTTCATTTTCTACTTTAAAGGAAATAACTTGGCCTACCGCATGTACTCCTGTATCAGTTCTTCCACAAGCATAAGAAGGAATTTCTTTTTTAAAAATAACCTTTAAGGCTTTTTCAAACTCATCTTGAACGGTACGAAATGTTGGCTGACTTTGATAACCATAAAAGTTTGAACCATCATACATTACCGTTGCTGCAACCCATTTCACGAATACTCCTCCTAATATGTCTTCTGTAATAGTTGAGCTTCTAAAATTTTGAATGCGATTTCCGATTCAAATCTTTTTAATAGATCTATATTTCTTTTATAAATCCCTTCATAGATCTTTATCAAATACAAATTAACAAATTTTGTAATTCTTTGAGCGATCAACTCTCTAACGTCAAGAGGAACATTTTCAACCGTCTTTTCTAACCAATAACTAAAATTGTTGTTTATATCGTTTTCTAAAATCAAATCGTTGAAAGAAGAGATTACTCTCCTTAACCCTACATATTTAGAAACCAGATCAACATAATCGCCATGAATCTCCCTAACCGTGTTAGATATGTCATCACAATAACTTAATTTAAGGTATTTCCCTCTTCGCTCGCTTATATTTAAATATCTTCTTATACCTGATAGATCATTATTATCCTCTTCCACAAGAAAATATCCCACGAAGTTAACAGAACCTTTTCTTAAAATCGAAGGCGGAAGAATGTCGTTTATTTTTATAGTGCTTCCATCTAAATAAGAAATATCGTTGATTTCTACGAAATTACCATTATCTGTAAATAAAACGTTATGAAACCTCATTTTCACTCACCTTTATTAGAATACTAAACATTTACAATTTCTGAGATAGCCTGCTCAGCATCTTTTATCAATTTGCGAGATTCATTTTCGGAAGATGATTTTACCATAATATAAAATTTGATTTTTGGCTCTGTGCCTGAAGGCCTCGCTATAATTTTAACGTTTGAGTATCTCAGTTCTACTACATCGGATTTCGGGAACCCCTCTATTCCATTAAGATAATCTAACGTTTCCTTCAAAGTAAAATCACCAACTTTTATAGGAGGATTTTTTCTCATCTTGCTCATTATGCGTTTTATTTTTTGAGTTCCTTCAAACCCTTCAAAAGTAAAAGAAAGAAGCTTTTCATCATAATAACCATATCTTTCTTTTAGATCTTTCAAATACTCGGTGAGTGTTTTCAGTTTGGATAGGGACTCAGAACTCATAACGGAAATTAATGCAGCAGCAATTATGGCATCTTTATCCCTCACATGATCGTTCGCCAAATATCCATAACTTTCCTCAAATCCAAATATAAATTTTTTTCCACTTCCTAGATATTTTTCTATTTTTTCTCCTATATATTTGAATCCTGTCAATGTTTCTTCGACTTTTACATCGAACTCTTGGGCAATGGGTTTAACCATATCAGTAGTAACTATTGTCTTTACAATGTAATCGTCTGGTTTTAAGGAAGAAAATTCCCTAAATTTGCTTAACAAATAATGAGCCAACATTACTCCAATTTGATTTCCTGTAAAAGATACATAATCGCCTTTATATTTTTCAAATACCCCTATTCTGTCTCCATCAGGATCCGTTGCCAAAATTAGATCGGCATCTATTTCTTTTGCTTTTTTCAAAGCTAATTCAAATGCTTCTTTCTCTTCGGGATTAGGAACCTTTAAAGTTGAGAAAGAAGGATCAATTTTTGATTGTTCTTCAACTAGACTAAACTCAAAACCTAACCTATTCAAAATTCCTTCAACTAATTTCAAAGCAGCTCCATACAATGGTGTATATACTATTAAGGGTTTTTTATCCATTTTTGGATTTAAGGACCTAATGTATCCTTCAATTTCATCTAAATAATCGTTGAAAATAGATTCGCTGAGTATATTTATTTTTTCAGAATTAACAGCTTCTTCGAATCCCATCATTTTAATATCTTTGAAGTAATCTAATTTTTCAATTTCTGAAGTAATTTCATTTGCATATTGGGGAACAGCTTGAGTGCCGTCGGATGTATAAACCTTGTAACCGTTGTATTGCGGTGGATTATGGCTCGCTGTTATGATTATTCCTCCATCTGCTTTTAATTTTCTTACGGTGAAGGAAAGTAAGGGTGTAGGAGCAACTTGATCAAAAATATGTACATTAACGTTATTAGCAGCCAATACTCGAGCAGCAACCTTTGCAAATAGGTCGGAGTTTAACCTCGTATCGTAAGCAATAACAACACTCGGAAAATCTTTATATTTTTTTAAATAATTAGCGAAGCCCTGAGTTGCTCGAGCTACTGTATATACATTCATTCTGTTGGTACCAACACCCATTATACCCCTTAATCCACCAGTTCCAAACTCTAAATCTTTATAAAAGCGATCAATAATTTCCTCTTCATTATCCTTTAAACGGAGTAGTTCTTCCTTGAAATCATCTGTTACACTTTCAAGCCATTGCTGAAATCTTTTATATGCTACTTCCTTAACATCCTCCATCTCACTTCCTACCTCCATTTTTAGAATTTTTTCGTCTAAAAAATTATATCATATTTTCTTCATTTTAATAAACAAAAATGCCGCGTATATTCTACGCGGCAATTTTTAGGGCGGGACTTGGGCAGAGAAACATTTAAAAAAAAGGAAGGGGGCGATACCTACTCTCACACGACGAAGCGTACTACCATCGGCACGATACGGCTTAACCGTCAGGTTCGGTATGGTTCTGGGTGTTTCCCGTATCGTTATCTTCACCCCCTATTACTCATTCACAAGTGCATAGAGTTTCGTCCAAAGCCTCGGGCTATTAGTACCGCTCGGCTCAATACTTCTCAGTACTTACACCTGCGGCCTATCTACGTCTTGTTCTCAGACTGCCCTTACCTCTCTCGAG
>NZ_AZRI01000009.1:0-20326 GCF_002895585.1 Petrotoga sp. 9T1HF07.CasAA.8.2
ATCGATGTTCACAAAATTTTTCAAAGAATTTTAAGGCAACTCAAAGAGGTAAAAGTGGATGGTAATGTGAGGATTAATTTAAGTTACGGTGTTTCGGAATATAAAGATTTTCAAAAGGATATAAACCTTGAATCATTAATAAAAGAAGCTGATAATAAGATGTATGAGATGAAAAAAGCTAAGAAATGAAATGTTTCCTTGACAGGTGAGAATATCAATGCTATAATATTTCAGGGTTGAATAAGAAACAAAAATCACGGAGAGGTGGCCGAGTGGCCGAAGGCGCTTGCCTGCTAAGCAAGTGTAGAGGTGACTCTACCGAGGGTTCGAATCCCTCCCTCTCCGCCATTTTTTATCAATTATTGTTATAAAGTGCCTGTAGCTCAATTGGATAGAGCGTTGGACTGCGGATCCGGAGGTTGCCGGTTCAAATCCGGCCAGGCACGCCAAATTATGCAAAATAAAATCGGTCTTCTTTTAGACCGATTTTTTACTTAAGCTTTTTGAACTTTTCCTGATTTTAAACATTTCGTACAAACATACATTCTTCTTACTGTACCTTCGTCTGTTACTACTCTTATCTTTTGAAGATTGGGCTTCCATACCCTTCTTGTTGTTACTTTTGATTTAGCAACGGTGTTTCCTGTTGCAGGACTTTTTCCGCAAATTTCACATTTTCTTGCCATCTATATTCCTCCTTAGCCTATACTTTTTTCTGTTTTTAGAAATTTTGAAATTTTATAACTATTTTATGAAGGCAAAAACAATTTTCCTTACTAAGAATTCTTGTATATTTCTCTGTAAATAAAGTACAAATCCATCTCGTTGTCACCAGAAACGTAAACTGGGAATTCTATTATAACACCTTTAGAATTGACTTTTACAATCTTACCAGTAAATACGGAAGGAGGAGTTACAATTATATTGTAACCATATTTTTCAAGATTAGTACCTATGGATCCAGAAACCATGTTGCCAAGTTCTCCTATTGCACTAATCGCCATATCATCAATCTCGTCTATTTTCATAATACCATCCATCATGTTATTAACTATATCCTTTGCTACATTCTCAGTAAAAGAATAAAGAATGTTCCCTTCAAGTTCACCGGTAAAACCAATATTAGTAACCACATCATAGTGTTTTTCAATTTCTTTAACGACATATGGCTTTTGCAATTGTATATCCATCTTTGTGATTATTTTAAAGGTGTTTTTGAGGGAGGCGAGTACTGAGTTTATTATATTAACGTCTATTTGAGAACACCTCCAGTTCTAAGACCATTTTGTTCCTTCAGGGGTATCTTTTATTTCTATGCCAATTTTGCTTAAGTTATCCCGTATATAGTCTGAAAGATTGTATAACTTTTCTTCTCTAAGAGCAGATCTTACGTTTAGAATGATTTCCATTAGTTGATTTAATTCTACATTGTTCTTCTGTATTTGTTCGTTAGTTTCAAAAACCCCCAGGACACTCCCGTAAATATTTCTTATTATATAATAATTATTTTTTATTGTTTCTTCATCACGTGAATTTAACGCTTTGTTTAAATCTCTTGATAATTCGAAAATTCTTGCCACAACTGATGGTGTATCAAAATCATTCGAAAGGCTACTAATGAGATACTCCTCTTGCTCTTTAAAATAATTCATTTTCTGAGGATAAGGGACTTTCCCGTTAAAGAAAGTTTCAGCCTCATTCAAAGATTCTTTAACTCTATTAACTGATACCTCTTGGTTACGAAGCAATTCTTCACTTACATCTATAGGTATACGATAGTGCTTGCTGAGTATAAAAATTTTTAAGACATCCGAATCAAACTTTTTCAAAAGGTCTCTTAAATACCAGACGTTCCCCAAAGATTTTGACATCTTATCTTGTGCCATACGAATCATTCCGTTGTGCATCCAGTATTTTGCAAAATCCTTACCACTTTTTGCTATAGCTTGGGCTCTTTCGTTCTCGTGATGAGGAAAGATGAGATCGTTACCTCCCGCATGAATATCGAAGGTTTCGCCTAATATTTCAGACGACATAACAGAACATTCTATGTGCCACCCTGGGCGACCTTTTCCCCATGGACTTTCCCAAAATGGTTCCCCTTCTTTTGAAGCCTTCCATAGGGCAAAGTCCAAAGGATTTTTTTTGTATTCGGAGACTTCTACCCTAACCCCTACTTTCATATCTTCAATCTTTCTGTGGGATAACTCTCCATATCTTGAAAATTTTCCCACTTCAAAGTAAACATCTCCATTTTCAGCCTTATAAGCATAGCCTTTTTCTTCAAGTTCCTTTATGTAAGAAATAATTTCATCAACATAGTTGGTAGTTTTTGGGTGGAAATTAAAAGCCCTAGCTTTAAGAGCCGTCATATCTCTCCAGTATTCAATTATATATCTTTTCCCTACCTCTTCGAAAGGTAAGTTCTCTTTTTTTGCTTGTTCGATGATCTTATCGTCTATATCAGTGAAGTTCTGTACTAATGTAACTTTGTAACCAATATATTCCAAAAAACGTCTAAAGGCATCGAATATTATAATAGGTCTTGCATTGCCAATGTGTAACAAGTTGTAGACTGTTGGTCCACAAAGATAAATCTTTATTTCGCCTTCTTTCACCGGTACTAAATCAACTACTTGTCCACTTAAAGTATCGTATATTTTAATTGTAGGAAATCTTTTCAAATCTCGATCACCCTTTGAAGTCTTTCCAAAACAGTATTCCTACCTAATAAAAATATCGTATTTATCAAATCGGGTCCATGAAATGAATCCGTTAAAATTTTTCTTAAAGACATGTAAAATGGTTTCTTTTGAGGATTGGCTTCGTTCATAGCATTCTTTAAATTCTCTGTTATAGTTTGTGTATCCCATCTGTCATCTTCATTGAAATACTTATAAATCAAGTTGATAGCTTCTTTTACTCCTCTTTTATCAAAGTATTCTTTAAATTCAGGATCGTTTGTATCTGGATAAACATCTTTTAAAAAAACTTCCATTTTTTCAGGTATTTCGCTCAATATTTCAACAGAAGAAAGAATAGTTTCTAAAGCTTTAATAACCCATTTTTTGTTTACTTCATATTGTTCTTTGCTTAGAAGTTTTGATCCAGTCACAAAAGGTTCTGCAAGTTGATAGATTTCTTCCAAAGGCTTATTTCTTAGATACTGCCCATTCATCCATTTTAATTTTTTCTCATCGAATATTGCAGGGCTTGAATTGACTCTATCCAAAGTAAAATTATCAATTATTTCAGAGAGAGGCAATATTTCCTTACCCTCAGGATGAGACCAACCAAGCAGTGCCAGATAATTGTCAACAGCTTCAGGCAAATATCCTTGAACCATAAACTCTTCGACAGAGGTAGCTCCATGTCTTTTGGATAATTTTTTGCCATCTGGTCCCAAGATCATTGAAACATGTGCAAATATTGGGGGTTCCACCTCAAAAGCCTCATAAATCGCCATTTGTCGCAAAGTATTTGGTAAATGATCGTCCCCCCTGATAACATGGGTGATTTTCATTTCGATATCGTCTACAACGACAGCAAAATTATATGTAGGTATACCATTACTTCTTAAAATTATAAAATCACCAATAGAACCTTTCTTAAAGATAACTTTACCCTTTATTTTATCATCGAGTTCATAATCTTTCTGAGGCATCTTCAAAAAAATAACGGGTTTTAACCCTTTGTAATTGTACTCTTCAATTCTTTCCTTTGTGTTGTACTTTGAAATCAAATCATAGGTATAATGTGGCGGTTTACCTTCGCTTATTAACTGGTTTTTTACTTCTTCTATTTCTTCTGGTGAGATATATGCCTCGTATGCTTTACCTTTTTCTATTAGTTCCTTTGCTCTTCGCTGATAGATTTCTAACCTTTCACTTTGGCGATAAGGTTCATAATCTCCGCCAATTATAGGTCCTTCATCCCAATTCAAATTCAACCATTTTAGAGTGTTTATAAGTTGATCTTCGGATTCTTTTGTTGAACGTTCTATGTCTGTATCTTCGATTCTTAAGATAAATTTTCCTTCATTTTTTTTGGAAAAGAGATAATTAAAAAGTGCCGTTCTAGCTCCACCAACGTGGAGATATCCTGTTGGACTTGGTGCAAACCTTGTTCTTACAGTGTTTAAGATCATTGTTTAGTCCTCCAAAATTTTTTGATTTTATTAAAGTAGCAAATATTTGTAGAAAGCACAAATACTTTTCGAATCGGTAATTTCGCCTTTTTTTATCATCTCTTTCATTTCATCTGTGGTTACTTTTAAGATTTCAACAAACTCGTCATCGTCAGGATTGACTCCTACTTCAGTTAATTCTTTTGCTAAATATAAATATATTTTTTCGTTTGAAAAACCCGGGGTTGTGTATATGTATCCTAATTCAATCCATTTATTTGCTTGCTTCCCTATTTCTTCTGCTAATTCCCTTTTACCGCATTCCAAAGGGTCCTCATTGGGGGAATCAAACTTTCCTGCAGGTATTTCTATTAATACTTTTCTTATTGGGAATCTGTATTGTTTAACAAGATAGATGTTCCCTTCATCATCTACCGGCAATATCGCTACTGCCCCCGGATGGTTGACAACTTCTCTGGTTGAAGTGTTTTTATTGGGCAATTCAACGTGGTATTTTTCTAGATCTAAGATTTTCCCTCTAAAGATCACTTCTTTTGATAATTCTTTTTCTATTAAATCCATTTTTAGTTAAACTCCTATATTTTGATTTTGGTGTTTTTAGAAACACAAAAACTTTATAATAGCGCCCTTTCACCCCGCTCCCCACCCTTCTAAGGAGGGACCTGCGGTCCCTAACCCCTTTAACATTAAGGGGGTTCCCCCTTAAAAACCCCAAATTCAAGGTCAAAATTATTTAAAAAAATGGTTTGCATACTGCAGCAAGCAGGGCTCCGCCCTGGAACCCATTTTAAAATCAAAATCTTATTTTTGAAAGATGCGCCCGCTTCCCAAGCATAAGGAAAAATAGAAGACTTAGTCTCAACTCCTACTAGCCTACTTTATGAAACGGATGTTTAGATCTTTCACAGATCTTTGGGGCTAAAGGCATTTGGTAGTAACTCACTTACCCTTGTTTTTTCTATTTTCCCCTTCGTATTTGCTAGATAAACGTCGAAATCTCCGAACTCAGCCATTACTTGCCTACATGCCCCACATGGTTTTACAGGTGCCTCTCCTTCTGCAACGACTAACATGGCTTTGAATTCACGTTTGCCCTTGGCAACAGCAGAAAATATTGCGTTCCTTTCGGCACATATAGATAACCCATAAGAAGCATTTTCTACGTTACAACCTGAAAATATTTCTCCATCATCTGATAACAAACATGCTCCAACCTTAAAATTAGAATAAGGGGCATATGCATTTTCTCTTGCTTTCATAGCTTCTTCATACAATTTTTCAACAATAGTTTTATCATTCATCTTTCTCTTTACCAGTCCCTTCTTGGTTTTCTGTTTGCATTTTTGGATGTACAGTTATTTTAACTTTATCTATCTTATTGATAGTTACGGAAACAATTTCGAATTCAATATTTTCAATATAATATATTTCTCCAGGTTTAGGAAATCTTTTGAACCTTTCAAGTAAAAATCCACCAATGGTTTCAAACTCAGTTTCTGGAAATTCTATGTCCAACTCTCTTTCAACGTCATTAATTGGTGTTGTGCCATCAACTAGTATAACATTTTCTGCTACTCTTATTATATTAGTTTCATCGCTGTAGTCATCGTACTCATCAAAAATTTCTCCGGTCATTTCTTCTATTATATCTTCTAAAGTAACTAATCCAGCGGTTCCTCCATATTCATCAACAACTATAGCCATATGTGTATGATTATTCAAAAACAGCCTAAAAACATCTCTTATTTTCATCGTTATGGGTACAAAGAATGGTTTATGCATAATTTCTACAACTCTTAATTTTTGCAGTTTGGTAAAATCTTTTACCTCATCGAGTTTTTTGAAAATATCTTTTGCGTAAACTATGCCAATTACATTGTCCAACGTTTCCTTGAAAACAGGAATCCTCGAGTACCCCTCTTCATTTATTATCTTTATCAACTCTTCCATGGTTTTTGTATCTTCAATCGCTAATATATCAACTCTTGGAGTCATAATTTCTTTGACAGATGTATCCTTCATCTCTAGACTTCTTTGCATCAGGTACTTTTCACTTTTCTCAATTACCCCTTCTTCATGCCCTATGTCCAAGTAAGAAATTATTTCGTCCTCTGTGATTAATGGTGGAGCATTGGTAATGGTCTCGCCACCAAACAGCTTAATAAAAACGTTTGTAATGTTTACAAGCAACCACACTACAGGTGTTAATAGTTGATTTAAAAAATAGATTGTAAAAAAGGCAAAATTAAAGTATTTCTCTCTATTTTCTCTTGCATATACCTTGGGTGTTATTTCTCCAAAAATCAATATCAATAGGGTCATTATAGCTGTTACTAAACCAATGGCACCACTATGAGAAGAGGGCATTAAACTAACTGCAAAAGCTGTCGCCGTAGATGTAGCTAAGATATTTACAAGGTTGTTCATTATAAGTATGGTTGTTAAATAATGATTCGGATTCTCAACAAAATGTTGGTATTTTTTCCTTTTTTTCTCATTTTTTTCTTCATCGATCAGTTCCCTTATCCTGTATCTCCCTATTGTAGTCAAAGCAGTTTCAGATCCTGAAAAAAAAGCAGACAAAGATAAAAGAACAACCAGTAATATTAATGAGCCCCACAAACCACCGGGGTCATCCACTTTCCATCATCTCCTTGTTAAGATATTTTTTTGAAACCATATCCTATAGCTTCACTATTTGGCAAAATAACCATGAAAGCACTGCTATCTCTTTCTTTTACAATGTTCTTAAGTAAACCTATCTCTGACCTGGAAATGGTTACCATTACAATATTTTTTTCTTGATTAGTGTAACTACCAACTCCTTTTAAAAAGGTGACTCCTCTATCTAATTTGTTATATATATCTTCTTTAATTTTATCATAATGATCGCTGATAACCAAAATCGTCCTTGTCGATTCAAATCCTTCTATCACCCCATCTATAGTCCTGGCAGTTACAAAAATTGCTATTATTCCATACATTGGTAATAAAGGACTGATTAATATGGAAGATGCGGTTATAACAGTATCAGCAATCATAAGACCCGTACCCACACTTAAAGAGAAATACTTGTTGAAAATCATTGCAATTATATCTGTTCCACCGGTAGTTGCACCTTTCCATATAACTAAACCCATGCCAAATCCAGCTATCAGGGCTCCGTAAAATGCAGCCAATAAGCTCATTTCTAGACCAGCGTTTCCTGTTTCTCTCATCAATGAAGGAATGAGTTGATCCCAGCCTAAACCATGTTGAAAAAAATCAGTGGAAAAGGAAAGCAAAGCAGCCGAATAAATGCTCTTTATTCCAAAACCTATTCCTAGTAACCAAAACCCTAAAAAGAACAAAATCAAATTATAAGCGAACATTTGTACCCCTACCCACCAACCAAAAAAATTGTTTAATATTATAGCCAATCCGCTAACCCCACCAGCAATAATATTGTAAGGGATCATGAAAAGAACTAGCCCTATAGCCGTTATCAAAGTACCGACCGTAATAATTATATAATCTTTGATAACTATTTTTTGATCAGAGATATTAAATTTCAATCTTCATACCCCCCAAGATGAATTATTCAACGTTTGTTTCTTCCAAAAGTTGACTAAGGATCTTCCGCTCTTTTCTCGATGGTTTGTTGATTTTTACGTTTATTTTGACATATAAATCTCCTCTTTTACCTCCACCAAATTCTGGAAGTCCCATATTTTTAAACCGTAAAATTGTCCCAGGGTTGGTTCCTTCTGGCAACTCTTCTTCTATATCTCCTTCTAACGTGGGAATTTTTACGGTTCCTCCCAAAACTGCTTTCAAATAATTTATTGTGATCTCTGTTTCTAAATCTGCTCCTTTTCTGATAAACCTTTCATGCGGAAGAACTCTTACTTGAACAATTAAATCACCATTTGGACCTCCGTTCTTACCTGCATTTCCTTTATCTCTTATTCTCATGGTATAGTTATCTGGAACTCCTGCAGGTATCGTAATTTCCATTCGTTCTTTTTTCAAAACTTTTCCGCTACCACCGCAGTAAGGGCATCTACGGTTGACTATTCTGCCTTCTCCGTTACACGTTGGACATGTATAAGTCCTTACAAAACTTCCAAAAAAACTTCTTTGTTCCTCTCTAATAACTCCTCTTCCGTTACACCTTGGACAAGTTTCAAAACTGGTGCCGTTTTCTGCCCCGGTACCATGACAGTGCTGACATACTTCGTACCTGTTGTATTCGACAATTTTCTTAACATCATAAATAATCTCTTCCAATTTTAAACTGATTACTACATTAATATCCTCTCCACGTTCTTTGACTACGTTTCTTCGCCTAGAGGAAGATCTACTACCGCTTCCTTCAGTACCAAAAATCATATCAAAAAAGTCCGAAACGGTGCCTCCACCAAAACCTTCTCCGAATATATCTCCAAAAATATCACCCATGCCACCGCCTGGATTACTTTGCCCTGTATAGGCGGTTCCTTCTTCTGGTACGAAGCCGAATCTATCGTACACTTTCCTTTTTTGTGGATCACTTAAAACTTCGTAAGCCTCCTGAATTTCTTTAAATTTGCGCTCTGCTTCTTCTTTATTTTCAATGTGTCTATCAGGATGCCATTCTTTGACTTTTTGTCTATAGGCTTTTTTTATTTCTTCCTGTGATGCGTTTCTATCTACTCCCAAGATTTTGTAATAATCTTTTCTTTCCGCCATAATTATTTGTCACCTTCTTTTGAGTCGATCCCTTCCGCAGTTTGTTCGTCAGAATCAACATTTTCGTCACAAGGGTTTTTCTTGTCTTCAACTTTTTCCTTGACCCCGTTGGGGGTGTTCTCCTTCGGTTTAACAGCCACTATAACCCTTGCTGGTTTTATTACTTCACCTTCCAATTTGTACCCGATGGATTGGACATCGTATATACAGTATTCACTCACTTCTTTTGTTTCAAACTTGTCAACAACATCATGTTCGAATGGATCAAATTGATCCCCTTTTTGTGGAACTATAAAATTCATTTTCAAGGAGTCAAAGACTTTCAACATATCTTTGTAAACCATCTCAACAGCAGAAACAAATTCAGGTTCATCTTTGTAATTCAAAGAAAGATTCAACTTTTCAAATGGGACGAGTAATTTTTCTATTATCATTTTTGTTGTGTTCAATTTTATCTGCTTTTTTTCTTTCTCCACTAAATTTTTGTAATCTTCAAATTTAGTTTTAAGATATATAGAATACTCTTTAAATTCATCTCTTTCTTTTTCTAGATTTTTCAACTCGTGTTTTAACTCATTATTTTCTTTTTCTAATTCTTCTAATTTCTCTTTCAACGATTCGATATCTTCCTGACTTAATCCTTTTTCTTTTATTTCTTGTTGTTCCTCTTGTTCTGTTATTTCTTCAGTTTTTTTTCTTTCTTCCATTTCAAAAAAACACCTCCTAAAAACTGATCATTACTATTTTTAAGTTTGCGCCCTTTCACCAACCGTTAAGGGGCAAGCCCCTTAAAAACCCCGAATTCAAAGTCAAAATCATTTAAAAACATCGTTTGTATACTACAACAAACTAAGTCTATAAACAAAATTATATACTAATTTCATAAATTTTTTGATATAATCTCTGAGAGTCTCGAAATATACTCTCTCAAAAAATAGTAATTTTTTTCATAATTACAGTATTTTTGAGTTATAAACAGCACCCTACCAAGGGGATCGGCATTTAATTTGTAAGTAGTGTAGAAAAATACCATTTTTTTTAGAGCTTTAGAGTTTAAATCTTCGCCAAACAATATTTCTATATCATCAGTGAAATCTAAAAGTTTAAATATTCCTTCTTTGATTGTATCATTTTCAACCATAGAAGCCAACGCTTCTATAGCTTCCAAGTCTGGGATAGATTGAGAGATGATTTTTTCCAAACCACTTATAATATATTTTTTTCTGTTGAACTCAGATGTTAGATGCCCTAAAATCTCAATAAAATTAGTCACCCTTAGATCTTCTGTTTCAAATTTTGGAGCTGAAAGAAACATGAAAAGTGAATGAAAAGACTTGCCAACAAGACCGTTATTCAAAATATTTTCCAATTCCTTTGAAGGTGGCAAACCATATATTTCAACCGTCCTGGATACAGCTAAGCCTAAATTTGTTAAAATAGTAATGACGTTATTTGTCTCCATTAAGGGAGTAACAGTCACCCTTGTTATATATACATACTTTGGATTAGGATATTCAAAAATCACCAAACCTTCCAAAGTATTGGATATTAGTTCACTCAAGCTTTGAAACATAAGATTTAAATCATAAAATTTGTACTTTTTTGGAATATCAATATGTGTATCCTCTTGGTTGTAGGCGTCTTTTATCATTTGAAAATAGATCTTCAAAGCGGAATCTGTAGGAATTCTTCCACCGCTTGAGTGTTGTTGATAAATGTATCCTAATTTTTGAAGTTTTTGCATATCGTTTCTGATAGTGGCGCTACTGGCTTTTATATTTGAGTTTTCCAAAACTTCGTCTGAGCTAACTGGTTTATCGTTTTTTAGGTATAATTCAACAATGGTTTTTAGAATTTCTTTTTGTCTATCGTGTAGCACCTTAGCCATTTTATCACTCCCGCATATTAAGTGCTAATAATATGATACCAGGTCTTATATACATTGTCAAATATATTAATTTACCACATTGTAACAACTAACATTTAGGAGGCTGTATTAATGAGAATCCCTTCAAACAAACTACTACAATTTTTAAACGGTAATATAAAAAAGAAAGTAATCAAAAATGAGATATTGAATATAGCAGATATCAAAGACAACAGTGAAAACGTTGAAAAAGACGATATTTTCATCGCTTTCAAAGGTTCCCGCTTCGATGGTCATGATTTTATTCTTTCAGCATTTGATAAAGGTGCTTCATTAATAATTGCTCAAGACGAAGAAAAAATTCCAACAAATGATTCTCTGCAATACATAATCGTAGAAGATATTAAAAAGGCTGCTGCCGATTTATCTCACAAATTATTCGATATCTCTCCAGATGATTTTAAAATACTTGGAGTAACCGGCACCAATGGCAAATCTACAACGGTATCTTTAGTTCATCACATCTTACAAAAATCAGATAAGGACTCGACGCTAATAAGTACCGTAGAAATTAAAATAAAAGACGAGGTAGTTAAGGAACCATACAACACCACTCCTAGTATTTTAGAGTTGTCCAAAATATTAAAAAACAGCAAAGAAAATAATATTGAATTTATTAACATGGAAGTATCGTCTCATGCGATCCATCAAAGAAGAATTGAAGGCGTTAAATTCGATATCATATCTTTCACAAACATCACAAGGGATCATTTGGACTATCATAAAGATTTTGAAGAATACAAAAGCATCAAGTTATCCCTGATGAACTATTTAAAAGATGAAGGAAAAATAGTAATAAATCTCGACAGATTGAACAAAGACGACTTCGTGAAAGGTGGAAAAGAAGTTATCACCTATGGATTTAAAAAAAACGCAGACTTTGTGATAGAAAATTACGAACAAACGCTTCAACAAATGAAATTCACGATCAAGACAAAGGAACACAAAAGTTATGAAATACGATCCCACTTGATTGGAAAGTTCAACGTTTACAATATAACAAATGCCTTTGTAATAGCAACCCTATTTGGGCTGGATCCTGAAAAAATCATCTACCCCATTTCTACATTTAAAGGTGTCTCTGGAAGGTTCCAAATCGTTCCCAACAGTCAATCGTTGGGATTTGTTGCGGTTATCGATTTTGCACACACTCCTGATGCACTTAACGAGGTATTAAAAACCGCTTCTTCAATAACTGAAGGAAGGATAATCACTGTATTTGGAGCCGGTGGAAACGCAGACCAAGGAAAACGAATGTTGATGGGACAGGTAGTAAGTGAGAATTCAGACGTTATAGTTCTCACCAACGATGATCCAAAAGATGAAGACCCCAACCAAATAATAGAAGATGTATCAAAAGGTATAGATAAAAATAAACATTTTATTGTGATACCTGATAGAGAAACCGCCATCGACACAGCCTTACGATTTGCCAACAAAGGGGACATGGTAATCATAGCGGGAAGAGGTCATGAAAAATACCAACTCTTCGCCCACGGAAAAAAGGTTGAGTTTAACGACTATGAAGTAACAAAAAAACTAATCAACAAAATAAAAAGGAGTTCGGGAAGGTAGTGTTGGAACGGTTAAAATATAAAAGCCATAATTTCCAAATTGATTCTCGAAAAGTCAATAAAGGTGATGTGTTTTTATGTTTAAAGGGCGAAAAAACGGATGGGCATCTTTTTATAAACGACGCGTTGAAAAACGGGGCGTCTTACGTAGTTGTTGAAAAAGATGTTGCTGGTTTTCCAACAGAAAAAATAATCAAAGTCAACAGTGTCCTAGAAGAAATGCTTATCTCTGCTTCAACACTAATCAATGAAAACGCTAAATTAAAGATCGGTATAACAGGGTCCACCGGCAAAACCACCACGAAAGAATGCTTGTACTATTTGTTGTTAACTTATTTCAAAACCTTTAGAAACGAGATGAACTTGAATACGGAGATAGGAATACCCTTATCGATTTTAAACAACTATAACAACGAAGAAACCGTCATACTAGAAGAGGGTCTTAGAAAAAAAGGAGATCTTGAATTTTTATCAAAATACTTTAAATTAGACGTTGCTATCATCACAAACGTAGGGGCTTCACATCTGGAATTTTTAGATTCTTTAGAAACGGTAGCTAAAGAAAAGATGAAAATAACAAGTAACATGGATAAAGGGGTTTTGATAATCAATGGAGACTACTCCATATTAAAAGAACTGGCACCGAAACATCTGAACCTACTTACCTTTGGAATCAAAGATGAAAACGATGCTGTTTTACAAAGCTTCGAGTACAATGAGAACCACACAACAACTGTTTACGCCAAAATTTTTAAAGAAGATTTCATGGTAACGCTGAACAATTATTGGAGCGAAGGTCAGATATTAGACTTACTTTCAGGGTTGTTGTTTTTGAGATTCATCGATTTACCAATCGACCCGTATTATTTATCACAAATCAACATCCCTCAAGACCGTTTTCAAACCATAAAACGTGGAAATCTTCTAATAGTGAACGACTCATACAACGCATCGTACGAATCTTTCAAAAGTGCTTTTAACAGCATAAGTAAGTTGAATCTTTCCCCTAAAATTATCATAATGGGAGAAATAAAAGAACTCGGAAAATACACCGAAGAATACCATATTAAAGTTATAAAAGAAGCCTTAAATGTCTTTGACCAAATTTATTTCTATGATCCACAAGAAAAATTCACTTATCTATCAAACGACAAAGTTACCTTCTTTAAAGAGCTAAAAAAAATTGATCAAATAATATCAAACACCACCAAAGGAGTGATCTATATAAAAGGATCTAACGCTACAGGAATAAACAAATATCTCAAGGAAAGTGACTTAATTTGGAAAGACTGATATTTTGTATCACGTTAATAACTTTTATTGTTTTACTTTTTCTCTACCCAATATTCATAAAATGGTTAAAAAAAAGACAATTTGGACAGTATATCAGAAAAGAAGGGCCGGATCTTCATAATTACAAGCAAGGAACCCCTACAATGGGGGGAATTTTATTCGTTTTCGCTATTTTTTTTCTAAGTATACTCACTTACTTCATCCAAAAAGAAGATTTGTTTCTGATAATTGGAGTAGCTACTTTACTTTTTGGATTCATAGGATTTTTAGATGACTATCTGAGTATAAAAAAGAAAGATTCAACTGGATTAACAGCCATTCAAAAATTGTTAATGCAATTCTTATTCTCTATACTCATAGTATATCTCATATCAATACTCAATCCCCATTCGATATTGAAAATACCTTTCACAACTAAAAGCTTAGACCTAAAATTTTTCTATCCACTGTGGGGAATAATATACCTAACAGGTATGTCCAACGCAACAAACTTAACTGACGGAATAGACGGGCTGTCAGCAGGAACTTATGCGATATCAGCACTATTCACCGCACTGATTACAGGTATGAATTTTAATCACATCTCCATATTGATTTTGCCAGTAATAGCGTACCTCTTTTACAATATAAAACCAGCAAAAATATTTATGGGAGACACCGGATCTTTAGCTTTAGGGGGGATATTAGGTTCTATAGCGTTATATTATTCCGTGGAACTTTTCACCATTTTAACCTGTTTTATATTTATTTCGGAGATGTTTAGCGTTATAATACAAGTGGGAAGTTTCAAAATACGAAAAAAAAGAGTCTTTTTAATGGCTCCAATTCATCATCATTTTGAACTTAAAAAATGGAGTGAAGAAAGAATCGTTCTAACGTTCTGGACTATAAACTTTTTAACTGGAATAGTCGCACTAGGAGGAGTTCTGTGAAGATATGCCTTGTAGGATACGGTAAGAGTAACACAGATTTACTAACGAAGCTTTTAGAAACGAACCATCAAATCTTTGTCAGCCAAGACAGAGATTTTAAAAAAAGCGATGAAATATACTTTAAGAAAAACAACGTTCAATATGAAACCGACCACAACGACCTTTTAAAAAACTGTGATTTGGCTATCGTAAGCCCAGGTATCCCCCCAAACAGTAAGGCTGCTAAAATAATATTTGAAAACAATATCGATTACACTACAGAATTAGAGTATTCATGGGAAAGTATAAAAAAAGTAAACCAAAAAGCTGTTTTTATTGGAATAACAGGAACCGATGGGAAATCAACCACCACCTCTTTAATAGGCCATATATTAAAATTCGCAGATCCTTTAACCTTTTTAGGGGGTAACATTGGAGTTCCCTTAGCTCAAGCAGCAGAAACTTTAAACTATTACGTAGTTGAAGTTAGTTCTTTTCAAATATTCTGGTCAAAAACGTTTACTCCTGAAATATCTGTATTAACGAACTTAGCACCCGATCATCTAAACTGGCATAAAGACTTGAATGATTATTACAAAACCAAAGCAAACTTATTGTTAAGAACCCTCAAATCAGGAGGAGTAACGGTTATCAACGAAGATGCTGTAAATCTTTTAAACCTAAAAGATTATCAAACAAGTGAAAGGATTATAACGTTTTCTAAAAACTTGATTGAAGGCAATTACATTAAATACAAAGATAAAAAGATACAAGTCAACAACAAAATGTTTGAACTTGACATCTTCAAAGAAGACATCTTGGCATCAGCAGTGACGACGTTAAATCTTGGGATCTCTAAAAAAGTTATCGAAGAAGCAATAAACTCATTTAAACCACTAAAGTATAGGTTGGAACTGATAAAAAGCAAAAACGGAGTCAATTATTACAACGATTCAAAAGCAACTAACGTTCACTCCGCATACAACGCTTATAAAAGTTTCAGAGGAATGCGTTATATAGCAATCCTAAGTGGAATCCCAAAAAATGAAGACTTAACACCATTAATCGAAGAACTTAAAACCTACGCCAAAGCCGTTTTAGTTTTTGGAGAAATGGAAAAAGAAGTCAAAAAATACCCCTTGAATTCTAAATTTATCTTCAAAAATAATTTAGAAGAAGTATTCTTGTACCTAAGTGAAATATGTGAAGTTGGAGACAATGTAGTATTTTCACCAGCGGGCGCAAGTTTTGATAAATATAAAAATTATGAAGAAAGAGGAGAACACTTTAATTCTTTAGTGAAAAAATCATAAATGGTCGGTCCCTCCTTAAAATGGCGGGCTGCGGGGCGAAGGGGCGCAAATGATGATCCTTTTCCTCACGGGTGGGGAGCGGGGTGGAAGGGCGCTAATAACGACAATAATTCCCCAATCTTGGAGGCAGTTAGATGAATAATGAAGAAGTAAAAATCGTCATCGAAAAATTAGTCTACGGTGGATACGGCATGGCACGTTATGCCGACAAAATCTACATGGTAAACAATGTTTACCCTGGAGAGTTTGTCTCAGTTATTCCAACAAGAACGAATAAAAATTTAGTATTCGCAGATCTAAAAGAAATTCTACAACCATCCCATCAAAGGATATCCTCCAAATGCAAGCACTTCCCCGAGTGTGGGGGTTGCCAATGGCTCGATTATGATTATAAATCCCAACTAAAATCAAAAACAGGGATAGTAAAAGAACAGTTAGAAAGAATCGGAAAGTTAGATAGCTCCCTTGTTAATGACATAATCGAAAGCGATTTGATTTGGGGTTACAGAAACAGAATGGAATATGCCTTTCAGAAAAATAATAAATTAAAATTAGGTTTAAATATCGCCAATTCAAATAATGTTCTTGATATCTACTCATGCCCAATCTCACCAAACTTATTCGATAACATAAGAAATAAATTCAGAGAACTAGTTAACAAATTGAATATCGAAATATACGACAAAAAGACAAAAAAAGGTATCTTGAAACACTTAGTCATTCGAAGATCATTTTCCAAAAATCAAACGATGGTAATTATAGTTACCAACACCGAATATTTGCCTTACGAAGAAGAGATAAAACAGTTTTTTCAACAGAATTTCCAGCCCTATTCACTGATACACTTGATGAACAGTTCCGATAGCGTTGTACTAAGAGGTCCTTACAAAACGCTTCTCGGTGAAGGAGTATTAAATGAGGAGTTTGATGATTTTAAATTTCAAATTCCACCAACTGCTTTTTTTCAAAACAACTACAATGTTACACAAAAGCTATTAAGGCACATATTAGAATATTTCAAAAACAACACACAAAAAGATGACACTATGTTAGACTTATACTCTGGTGTTGGACTATTTTCAATATACTTTTCACCGCTCTTTAAACATATAGAATCCGTTGAAACCTCCAAAGTTTCAGTAAAAGCGGCGATCTCAAATTCTCATATAAACTTTATTAAAAACGTTAATTTCATATTAGCAAGTTCAAAACCGTATCTCATGAAAAATTCCGATAAAAGATTTGACTATGTCATCTTGGATCCCCCAAGAAAAGGTTTGGAAAAGAAAGAGATCCAATTACTTTCTTCTATGGCAAAAAAGGGGATTATCTATGTATCCTGTGATCCTTCAACTTTTGCCAGAGATCTCAATATATTTACAAAAAATGGATTCACTCTAAAATCGGTTCAACCATTTGACATGTTTCCACACTCATACCACATCGAAAACGTTGGAATTTTAGAAAAAAACTGAGAGGAGGCTTTTATGGAATTTTCTGCTAAAATAGAATCAATTCAACCATCCGCAACTATCGAGTTAAACTCAAAGGCTTTAGAACTACAAAACAAAGGGTACGAAATAGTCAGGCTGACGGCTGGAGAACCTGATTTTGATACTCCTCAGCCTATAATAAACGCTGCTTACCAAGCCATGAAAGAAGGAAAAACCAAATACACCGACAACAAAGGAATAAAAGAACTCAGACAAAAGATAGCTCAATATATAAATAAAAAATACTCAACTAATTACAATGAGAACAATGTAATCGTAACTAATGGGGGAAAACAAGCTTTATTTAACTCACTCTTTTTGATAACAAACCCAGGCGATGAAATAATAGTAATTGACCCATCTTGGGTCAGTTACGACGCACAAATCAGAATGGTTGGTGGAATTCCCGTTCACGTTAAAACTACGAAAGAAAATAACTACACACCAGAAAAAAAACATCTAGAAAACGCTATAACCAAAAAAACAAAAGCTATTATAATTAATTCTCCCAACAACCCAACAGGTGTGGTTTACGATAAAGAGTTTTTGAGCTTTATCTCAAAACTCTCCATCAATCATGACTTTATAATCTTAAGTGATGAAGTATATGATGCCCTTGTTTATGACGGTAACTACACCTCTATGGCAAACTTTGAAGAATCAAGAGATAGAACAATATTTATAAACAGTTTCTCAAAAACTTGGTCAATGACAGGTTGGAGAGTGGGATATACGATTGCCAACGAAAAAATCATAACTCAGATGGCTAAGATTCAATCTCATTCAACTTCTAATGTGAACACACCCTCTCAATATGCTGCACTCAAAGCTTTAGAAATAGACAATTCTTACATGGTAAAAGAATTCAAAAAAAGAAGGGACTACTTGTACGAAGAATTCAAAAAACTCGGTTTAACTTTTCACAAACCAAAAGGTGCTTTCTATTATTTTATCGACATATCGAAGTATGGATTGAACGATAAAGAATTCTGTGAAAAATTACTCGAATATGGTTTGGCAGTAGTCCCAGGTTCGGCTTTCTTTTCTGACGGGCATATCAGACTCTCTTTTGCAGCCTCTATGAATGATTTGCAAAAGGCGGTCGAAATACTTAAAAAGTTCCTAACGGATTTGGAGACGGAAAACGTATGAAAATTGATTTATTAGTAGCTGAGATAGGAAGTACAACAACCGTGATCACAGCTTACCAACTCACGGAAAAGAGCGTTAAAATAATAGCTCAAACAGAAAGTTACACAACCATAGACAAAGGTGATGTAACCATTGGAATAGAAAAGGCACTAAAAAATATGGAAGAAAAAGTTAAAGATAAAATAAGTTGGGAAAAATTTTTAGCAACCTCTTCTGCTGCAGGTGGGCTAAGTATGACGGTCCATGGATTGGTGTACGATATGACAGTCAGGGCAGCGAAAGAAGCGGCATTAGGAGCTGGGGCTATTTTAAAATATATCACATCCGGCAAACTTAGAGAAACCCATTTGAAGCAAATTTTAAAGATTAAGCCAAAATTGATTCTCTTATCAGGTGGAGTCGATTACGGAGAAGAAGAAACCGTTCTTTACAACGCTGAATTACTCTCTAACTTGCCTTTAGACATCCCCATAATATACGCAGGAAACACTGCTGTAAAAGAAGAAATAGAAGAAATCTTCAAAGAAAAGAACAAAAATATAATAATAACAGAAAACGTCTACCCTAAAATAGATCACCTCAACGTTGAACCGGCAAGAAAAATAATCCAAGAGGTTTTCTCGAAACACATAATTCATGCCCCAGGTATGGAAAAAATCTATGATGTAGTGGATGAAGAAGTCATTCCTACCCCTGCGGCTGTTATGAACACCACTGAATTACTAAATGAACTGTATGGAGATGTTCTAACAGTTGACATTGGAGGAGCCACCACGGATATAGACTCCGTTACCGATGGCTCACCAGAAATTCAAAAGATTTTGGTGTCTCCACAACCCCGTTCCAAAAGAACAGTCGATGGAGACATGGGAATATACGTAAACGCACATAACGTTGTTGAAATGATAGGCAAAGAACAAATAAAAAAGGACTTTGAAAACTACGAAGAGATACTAAAAAATTTATCCCCTTATCCACAAAACAACGAACAAGAAAAATTTGCAACTTACTTGGCAAAGTTTTGTTTCGTAACTTCCCTAAAAAGACATGCTGGAAGAATTGATTACATCTTTACTCCCACCGGAAGAAAAAAGGCGGCTCAAGGAAAAGATTTAACCGCCGTAAAAATCATCTTTGGCACCGGAGGAATACTATCAAGGTCAAAATACAAAAAAGAAATATTCGAAAGCTTAAAGCAATTAAAAAATTCAGATGACCTATTACTTCCATCAAAAGAGGTAACCTTCGCCTACGACAAAAATTACATATTCGCTAACATAGGTGTTATCGCAAACCTCGACAAAGAAATAGCAAAGAAAATTCTACAAAATGATATAGAATGGGTATAGGATGGGGTTTAAGGGCGAAGCCCTCCCTTCTGCAGGGCGAGGGAACCGCAGATCCCTTCCTCAGATGGGTGATCTGCGGGGTGAAATGGCGCTAATAAAGACACTTTTCCTCACGGGTGGGGAGCGGGGTGGAAGGGCGCTAATTAATAAAGAGTAAGCTTAGCTTACAAAAAAGTTCACCTTTCAAAAATAAAATATTACTTTTAAAAAGGTTACAGGGCGGAGCCCTCTCCCCAAGTTGGTTATAAAGGACCGCAGGTCCTTCCTTAAATGGGTGGGGAGCGGGGTGGAAGGGCGCTAATAAAAACTAAGCTTAGTTTACAAAAAAGTTCATCTTTCAAAAATAAGATATCAATTTTAAAAGGGTTATAGGGCGAAGCCCTCTTCCCCTGTTGGTTGTAAAGGACCGCAGGTCCTTCCTTAAACGGGCGGGGTGGGGGGTAGGGCGCTAATAAAG